>CALKJE010000117.1 GCA_937995675.1 uncultured Saprospiraceae bacterium | reverse complement strand
ATGAGCAAAATTCTATGTTTGATAGGAGGCGTCCGCAGTTTTGTGCGTCGTCAGCTTTATGAATTTGAATTTCCCGCTCTCTATGTCAATACGGTGACATATATTCCACCAGATACGACGCGGTTATTTGATGTCACGTGTGATGAGACACAAGCCGGCATTTCCTCCATGACCATGGACAACCAATATTTTTGTGATAGTACGATCATCAATACGGTGACTTATATTCCACCTGATACCACACGATTGTTTGATGTGACGTGTGATGAGACACAAGCGGGCATTTCCTTTATGACGGTGGACAATCAATATTTTTGCGATAGTACGATCATCAATACGGTGACTTATATTCCGCCAGATACTACACGGTTATTTGATGTGACGTGTGATGAAACACAAGCCGGAATTTCCACGATGACCATGGATAATCAATATTTTTGTGATAGCACAATTATAAATACGGTGACTTATATTCCATCGGATACGACGCGATTATTTGATATCACCTGCGATGAAACACAAGCCGGCATTTTTTCCATGACAATGGACAACCAATATTTATGCGATAGTACGATCATCAATACGGTGACGTATATAGAACCAGATACGACACGATTCTTTGACATTACGTGCGATCAAGCACAAGCGGGTGTTTTTTCCATGACGGTGGACAACCAATATTTATGCGATAGTACGATCATTAATACCGTGACGTATATAGAACCAGATACGACACGATTTTTTGACATTACGTGCGATCAAGCGCAAGCGGGTGTTTTTTCTACGACAATAGACAACCAATATTTATGTGATAGTACGATCATCAATACCATCACTTATATAGAACCGGATACGACGCGGTTGTTTTCCACGACTTGTGTTCCATCACAAACGGGTGTTTTTTCTGTGACGGTTGACAACCAATATTTATGTGATAGTACGATTATAACTACGATCACGTTTTCAGAGTCGGATACGACGCGGTTATTTGAAAATACTTGTGATCAAGCACAGGCGGGTATTTTTTCTGTGACGATGCAGAACCAATATTTATGTGATAGTACGATTATAAATACAGTGACTTATATTCCACCAGATATGGTCAGTTTAACGGAGGTGACTTGTGATGAATTACAGGCAGGTTTAGTGACCAATCAAGATCTAAATATTTTTGGTTGTGATAGTACGACGATGATTAATTTTATCTATGTCCCGCCTGATACGACCGAGTTGTTAGGCTATACTTGTGATGTGAGTCAAGCAGGACCTCAAGTAGTAGTAAATACCAATTATCAAGGATGTGATAGTGTAGTTATTACAGATAATATATTTACCCCAACCGCTTTTGTTGATCTGGTCATGCTGACTTGTGATTCGATGCAAGTCGGTGTTTTCTTGGATACGCTGCAAAGCCAATATGGTTGTGATAGTTTAATTACTACGATCGCTACTAATTATGTTGCACCTGATACCACCAACTTGTTGAGTATAACTTGTGATAGTACTTTGGCCAATATAGAGATTGATAACTTAATGGGATTTAGAGGTTGCGATAGTACCGTGATTACAGAGGTCCAATATTTTGCGCCAGTTGTGACCAACTTATTTTTAGAAACTTGTGATCCTACCCAAGCTGGTACGACGACTTCTGTCGTATCGAGTCAAGCAGGTTGTGATAGTTTACTTACGGTTACTGAAACCGTATACCTAGGTTCCGAAAATACCTTACTGACGGTTGCTGTTTGTGATCCAGATTTAACAGGAACAGAGACCAATACTTTTACCAATCAGTATGGTTGTGATAGTACGGTTATTTTGACAACGGCACTTTTAATGGCCGATACCACTTATCTTAATTTTACGAGTTGTGATCCAGATTCGGTGGGGGTAGATACGTTGGTACTCTCCAATCAAATCGGTTGTGATAGTATTATTTACTTCGTAACAAATGGAGAAGATTTGCAAGTAGATTATGAAGTGACAGATGCAAGTTGTTTCGATCTAGCAGATGGTTCTGTGTTAGTTAATACCGTTTTGGGAGGAATGAGTCCACATGTTTTTGCGGTAGATGATGGTGCTTTTCAATCGTTTGCTTTATTTCCTGATTTAGAATTGGGAACGCATACACTTTGGGTGCAAGATGCAGATGGATGTACCGCTCCTTATGAATTTGAGATTCAAGGACCCGCACCATTTATTGTCTCTTTACCGAATGATACGACGATTAATATTGGAACATATCTAACGATACCGGTTACGGCGAGCCAACTAGTTGATACGATATTTTGGAATGAAGATTCGGGTATAAATTGTGATAGCCTTTCTTGTTTACGTCCAGAAGTTCAACCACTCTTAACGAATACTTATATCGTTACGGCCGCTAATGAAAGTGGTTGTTACGCCAGCGACACGATTCAGGTAAGCGTTACCAAAGAACGTCCGTTTTATATTCCAAGCGCATTTTCTCCGAATGCAGATGGGATCAATGATAATTTTGTTTTATCTCCTGGACCTAATGTTTCGATGATTCATTCTATTCGAATTTTCAATCGTTGGGGAGCATTACTTTATGAATCTCCTGGATTATTACCAGATCAATCAATGATTAGTTGGGATGGAAAATTTAGAGGTCAATTCGTTACTTCTGGTGTTTACATCTATGTGGTAGAAGTTAGTTTTGTCGATGGAGAAAGAACGATCTTGTCAGGAGATGTGACGGTGGTACGATAGGTTTTATTTTCTAAAACTCGTCAATCGAGAGACCACAAAAATTGTAATCAATCCACTTAACATTGCTACGGTTCTAAAAGGAAATAAAACCACACCATTTTCGATCATTGGATAAGGTAAGAAAATTGGAATTCCCAAGGTTGAATCTCCTCCACCAAATCTAAGTATGGCCGCTACGATAAAGCCAGCAATTGCTCCAGTTCGATTGGACCGTGGATCAAAAAGCGCAGCAACCAGTGCAGGAAATAATAAGCAATACACAAAGTCACTACACAAAAACCAGAGCTCGTAAACGCTACCGACTCTGAGTGCAATCAGCGTTGCTGCTACGCCGATGATCCCAATAATTCTTTTGATGATTTTAGCTAGACCAGCACTGGAAATACCCGGTTTAAATATTGGGCGATAAATATTCCAACCAGACATAGAAGAGGCGGATAGAATGGAAGAATCAACCGAGGACATGACCGCTGCTGCAATGGCCCCTAGTCCGATAGTTGCAACCATTGGCGAACATAGATATCTAATGACGTGGGGCAGGGTAGTCGCCGCATCTGATGGTGGCATTAGACCAGCGGCAGTCCAATCAAAGGTGGCACCAATCATTCCGATAATGACCGCAGGAACGGCTGCTAGCAAACAGATAAATCCAGCAAAAATTGATAACCACATCGCAGTCTTTTCGTCTTTGGCAGAGAGTACCCGTTGAAAATAAACTTGCCAAGGTATTCCACCAAAAACTAAAAGCAGTGCATAGTCCCACCAATTCCAAAAATAATTACCAAGCGCAGCGCGCGAAGGAATAAGGGTAGCAGTAGCGCCAAATTTAGTCTGATAATTTTCCCATAAAATACTTAAATCACCCACCGATGAAAGAGCGGAGGGGACAACGATTAGCAATCCCAAAAACAATAATAACAATTGTAACACATCGGTAATGGCAACGGCCCATAAACCACCAAGCATCGTATAGCCGATTGCTACCAGTGCAGAGAGAATGATGGCGGTGGTATTGTCAATACCTAAAACGGTAGCGAAGGTTGTTCCGAGTGCCGTAAGAATGGCGGCGGTCCAAAATAATTCTCCGGTTAAGGCGGGTAGAAAAAATAGGGTGACAGATCGTTGACCAAACTTTTCTCTAATTGGATCGAGCATCGTCCGATATCGACCCCTACGCATCTTGCGTGCAAAAAATATTCCGCCAATAATCAAACTAAAAGCATAACCCCAAGGTGCTTGTACCCAAAGCAATCCACTACTAGCAGTCGCTTCCGCTGTTCCATTAATAAAACCACCTCCGATCCAAGTGGCACTCATGGTAAATATGGCGATATAAAGAGGAATAGATCTTCCCGCAAGTAAGACCTCTTCGGCGTTGTTGACTTTTCGATAGCGGGTAGCAAAATGACCAAAATAAAAGATAAGGCCATAGAATATCATCATAGAAAAGAAACCCGACCAAGCGACCTCATAATTTGCAAAAAAATACAAATAGAGCCCCTAGGTGCTGTTATCTTACACCTCCCCACCGCCCCCCTCGCCCCATTTTCGGTGCCGTAATTTTCATCGTCCATATAAATCGACACCGTAAAAAACAGTGCGGCGACTCGCGATGGCCGAACGAAGGTAGCGGCAGCGGCAGCAGCCGTCGTCATCTCGATTCCGGCTCGTCCAGCTTGGGCGGTATCGGTATTTCCGACGCATCTGACAAGCAGCAGCAGCAGCAGCAGCAACGCTCTTCAAAGCGCGGTAGCGGCGGCAGCGGCGGCCGTAGCGGCAGTATCAACGCTGGCGGTGACAGTGGTGACCTCTCCGGGGCACCCGGAAGTAGGAGAATCTCTCGCAGTAGGAGCCCCACGAGGCGACACCGGATTGATGGACGCGGTCACCAGAGGCGCTCATCCACGGGCACGCGGCTTAACGCCGAAATTGCCGCCGGCGGCGGAATCGAAAAAATCGGCGACGCGATTAAAAAAACCGGCGGTGTAACCGAAACGATCGACGGCGGAACCGAAACATTCGCCAGTTTGATTAAAAATTTCGAGGGCGAAACCGGAAAAGTACCGGGCGGTGGCGCGGCTGAAGCCGGTGGGCGGAAGGGAAAGGGGCGCCACCGACGAAATGGCAGCACGCACTCCGTCGACAGCCTACCGAGCAAGGGTGGGAATGGGGGCTCGGGAACGAACCTGTCGCTTGCTTTGACCCCTACCTCCGCGATCTCGACATCGCGACTCTCGGACAGCGCTACAGCTACCACCGCGGCTGCCGCCACCGCTACTGGCCCAGCAGAAGCGGGAGGTGACAAGGAGGGACGGGGAGGGGAAGCGAAAAAGGGGCATCTATCGACGTTACGCATCGTCGATCAAGGTCAAGACAGCGCATGGAAAACAACTGTCAAAGAGGACCCCCGCTACCCCCCGGGTGTTCTGCCGGCAGCGGCCTTCGAGGGGCCGAATGATTTGGAGTTGAGTCTGGGGAGTAAGGGCGGAGCCAGAGATGGAC
>CALKJE010000116.1 GCA_937995675.1 uncultured Saprospiraceae bacterium | reverse complement strand
TGTTAGAATTTTTTTGTAATTGATTTTTGGATCATCAACTTTAACCGCTCCGTATAATGATTTGGTTATAGGGCTTAATTGAGCCTCATCTATTTTTTGATCTCCAGATGAAACTGATTTTAAATATTCTTCAATTAACTTAGATAGACTTCGACCTTGAGCCTTAGCATATTTTTTGGCTTCTTCAATTACAGTTTTATCAATGGTTAGCGTTAATTTAGTAGACATAATACACGTATTTATTTTATTTAAAATTACGTGCTTTTTTTTGATTTTGCAACTTTTAGAATGTTAATTATAAATAATATTTCTTAACACTATACATTTGGAGATTGGCTTTTTTCATAATGGAAAGGGAATGTTTTACTTATAAACCTCTTTCCTAACTCCCCATCACCAACAACAAAAACTCCTCCGCTGTCAACCCAGCCAGACAAGTCAATCCTGTTCTTAAATCCGTCATCGTTCGTTGAATATCAAATACCCGCAGCACGCGAACCTTTTCTTTGGTAGCGATCCGTTGCCCTTTTGCATCCATTACCGTCGTTAAGATTGGAATTGGATTTTGGTGAGATTGGTAGAATAAGGTATAGCCCATCTCATTTTTTAGTAACGTAGAAAGTCCATATCCAGCAACCTGAATCAATTGTTTTTTCTTATCTATTTCTGTGGTCAAATCTAGGTGGTCGAAAAGAGATTTATATAATTTTAATAGAAACTCAATTTCCGTTTCGCCCATTTGGTTGATACAAGATTTAAATTGTAAGGTTACGGTTTCTGTTGCTCCTTTTAGAAAAGGATTGATTGATTTTTTGATCCAAGAGACCTGTAACCAAGCAGATAAAAAGTCGGTCTCTGTGCTATCAAATTTAGTAGTACCATACCGATAATTTTCCGTGATCTCTGCCAAGCTTTCTTGATCGAATAATTGTTCCTCTAAGGAAACAGACTCGTCTAGTCGAGGTAGAATAGCTGACTTAAATCGGAAAGCCTGCGTTTGATTTTGAATATAATGACCACTACCATAACCGAGACTCAAACTCGCTAATTCTTCTTTGATCGCAATTAGGTTATTTTTAAAATTATAATATTGCCAGTTTAGATTTTCTTCGGTTTGTTCACCTGTAATCATGATCGGCGTATTTTTTTCTGGTGCCGATTCTTCCATTCGATAGATCTTCTTTTCTATTTTTTCAATTTGCTCTAATTGCTTACGGAAAAAACTTTTACCTCTACTTGCAGTTGGAAGTTCTGGTAAAATATCTTTAGACGACATCGATGCAAAACGAAGCTGCTCAATATTCGGAACCAATTGATTATTGACTTCATCCACATCAATACTAAAAAGAATCGGTAGATCTTCTTGCGTAGCAATCAACTGCTCAGCAGACAACATTGTCAAATCTCTTTCGATTTGTCGCTTCAACGCCCGTCCACCCATCTTCTCATCAAACCCTCTTCGTGCTACCCAAGCCAATGCCTCTTGCGAAATATCTAGGATCGTCGTTCTACGCACAAACCCATCTCGACTCAACAACTCTTTGATTTGTAATCGAGCAATATTTAAAATATGATCAAACGTTAGCGATTTAAAAATAACCACCTGATCGATTCGATTGATAAATTCTGGTCGGAATTTTTTCCTTAACGCTGATTGATAAATGGCTTGATCGGTAGAACTTGTTTTTTCAAAACCCAATTGACTAGAAATTTCTCTAGCGCCAACATTGGAAGTCATGATGACAATCATATTGGTAAAGTCTACCGTTTTTCCCAAACTATCCGTCAATCGTCCATCATCCAAAACTTGTAATAATAAATCGTGGACACTCGGATGTGCTTTTTCAATTTCATCCAATAATAAAATTCCAAAAGGCGTATGTCGAACCTTACCCGTCAATTGTCCTTCTGGTTGATAATACGTTCCGATTAAACGATCCACCGCATCGCCTGCCACGAATTCATTCATATCAAAACGCACCAACCGTTCCTCGCTTCCCGTCAGATATTTTGCCAATACTTTTGCGGCCTGTGTTTTTCCAACCCCGGTCGGACCAATCAGCATAAAAGAACTAAGGGGTCGACGAGGATTATTCAGTCGCGCTTTGATTTGATGAATAGTATCCGATAAGGCTTTTACCGCAGCGGGTTGTCCCACTAAATCTTGACCAATAAATTTTTCTATTTCGTCTTTTTCCAGCGTCAATGATTCATCAAAGACTTTTTGATTTAAACCACTGAATTGTTCAAAATTTTCTCTGACTTCTGGTAGGTCAATATATTGGTTTCGATATCGGGCTGCCAATTGATTCATGATGCGCATCACACTTCCTGGCAATGCTTGCTGTTGCATAAAATTTCGCTGAAGCGTAAATAACTGATCGATGGCTTGAATCGTAAACTGACAATGATTTTTATCTTCGAGATCACATCGTTGTTCGATGACAGCTTTGACGGCCGTTTTATAATCAAATTCTGGTAAGCGAGTTACTTGAAATAAATTAGCAAACCGCTGATTTTTTTCTTGCACAATTTGCCATTCTTCTGGTGTTGCCAAAATGATTAAACCGATCATTCGTTTTTCCAAATAGGGGAGTAGCACATTATTGAGTGTAAACTTATTTTGTGAACTTTCCCCAATCCGCAACATCGCAATTGGATTATCAAATAATAAATGATCCGTGGTGGTTAGTTTCCTATTGGCTTTTTGTAAGCGCATCTGAGCATATTCGATAATGGCTTCAAATCTTTTTTGCCACCAGCCAACAATACTCATTCCAGTGATAATACGGTTTGGATTAATTTGCCAAAGTATTTGCGAAAAATCTCTGGGATCCATTTCCGATTCTAAATACCGATAAAGGACTTCATGAATTAACGTACCTTTTCCAACCCCTCTTTTTCCAATAATGACGATTGGCGTACGATTGCCTCGGAAGATTTGTTTGACCAATTGGTTCACGATCTGATCTCGTTGGTAGGCGCGACTTAAGTCGCCAGGATATCGTTCATTCAAATTCTCTCCAACCGCATGGATCTCATTTTGTCCATTAAAATCACTGCTAGGAAGAATACTCGCGAATAGGGAACTAAGATCCTTTTCTTCAAAAGAAAATTTATGATGTGCTACCGGAATATTCATCTCTAATGGATGAATAAAACTGCCTTTTGGTGTTGTAAAAATAGAAAGATCAAAAATCTCCCGACTGTCAAGTGATTTCTTATAAAGCTTGACAAGATGTGCAATCGTATCAGCAACTTGCTCTTCGATGGGCGTGCCGTAGGTGGCAATGAATTGATATTGTTCAAATGCTGGAAGACAAACGAAAGTCATCCCTTG
>CALKJE010000115.1 GCA_937995675.1 uncultured Saprospiraceae bacterium | reverse complement strand
AGTGAATGTCTGCACCACCTGTTGTAGTTGATAAAGAAACGGTACGACTGGAATTATAAATTCCACCTTGAACTGAAAAACTAACTGGTTCGACCAAAGTCAATCCTGGATCGGTGTTATTAGGACCATTCGGTGTTGGTTCAACAAAGAAGTCAAAGTTGGAACCACCATTGGGTGTTCGACCTTCCGAAACATCTTCGGCTTGGACCCCAAAGGTATAGCTATCTACAACGGTGACACCGTCGGGTCTTACTAAGGCGAGATCTTCTCCACCAGAACCAAGTTTTATGTCTACATGACGAACACCTTGTTCTGGTTCTTTGTCCGCCCATAATAGCAGGTAACCTCCTGCAGGAACAGTGGTTTGTCCAGGGTTGTTGGTTGGAATCTGCCATTCGGTTAAGGCTGTTAAATCATCGGTGATATAATAACCTCCAATGTTGACAGCACTTCCCGTTGGATTATAAATTTCAATCCAATCATCGGCATCTCCAAATTCATCGGTAATGGTAGTACCGTTGGAAGCCATAAATTCATTGATCAATAGTTGCTGTGCATGGAGGTTAAAACTAGATAGACATCCAGCCATGATCAATAAAAATACGAAGGAAAGTTTCCGTAAATTAATTTTTAGCAACGCAATAGTTAGCGCGTTTCGCGTAGTGGGTGTGGTGAGCATTCTCATGTTTGTTTTGGTTTAAAATAACTTCTTTAATAAAAAAATGAAAAATAGAGATAAAGGATTTCTATTTCCAAATTGAATTGGAATTAGAAAAAAAGTCCTTTCGGAGATATCCGTAATAATGTGATGAAAAAAGACTAAAGGAAAATCTTTTTAAAGAAGTGTTTAAAAAACTTCATAATCCACAATATTTAGGTGTTTGTGGGACAGAAAAATCTTTCTGAAAAGAAGTTAATGAGGGGGCAAATTAAATACAAACACAAGTTAGTAATAAGCTAAGTAAAGAACAAATTTTTAAAGAGATATTCTTCATATAAATAAATAAAAAAAAACGTCATTCCCAGCAAGGAAATGACGTTTTTAATATTAATCTTTTTCAGCTTTCGCTAAAAAATCTATTTATCACTAATTACGGTAAAACGCTTACTAACGAGTTTACCTTGTTTTGGTTGAACTGTTAAGAAGTATAATCCGCTGTTTAACTCAGATAGATCAATTTCTGTCCGTGCTCCACCTAAACTTTCAAGTGGGAAGGTTACTAAAATTCGACCCATTTGATCTTGAATTCTAACAAGACCTTCTAACTGATCATAACTTGTTAAGTCGATGGTCATAGAATTAACTGCAGGATTTGGGAAGAGACGCATTTCTGCAAAATCAATCGAATTGGTTTCTTCTCTTACCGTTGCATTGGTATTAGCATCTAATCCGCTAGTACTTGTACCTGTAGATAAATTGATGGTGTAATCTTCTACTTCACCGTAAGTAAAGTCATCACATGGAGTAGGGAATCCATCTCTGCTTAAAGCAACACGCATACGCACGGTACCAGGCTGCGCGTTGGCAGGAACCGTAAACGCATTTGTTACCGTATGGGTAATAATTCCATAACCAAGATCAGCTGTGAATCGAGAAATAATCAATTCATCTGGAGAAAAGTTTAGGTCACCATTAAAGTCAATCCAAGCACTCCAGTACTCATCATGATTTTCAAAACTATACTTAGCCGTCAATGCGATATCATAAAGATCACCGATAATTAATTCAGTAGAGATACCTGTGAAATCACTGTATCCACAACCGTTATCACATTTTCCACTTAGATTATTGATGTCTCCAACCACTACTTGGCGGATGTATTGTTGCCAAGGTTCGTCTGCACTTACCTCACAGTAGTCTTCTCCTAATGGGTTATCACAACCGTCAGGAACTCCGTTATTATTTTCGTCTTCGTTGTCATCAAAGCCAGGACATTCGTCGTCTGCATTACAAACACCGTCCCCGTCTTCGTCTTGGAAAGTACCTGCACAATTACAGTCTCCATCATACACATCACCGGTAGTACAATCGTCGTTATCATCACAAGATTGTCCAGTTAAAGTACAACCTGTATTTCCTTCTCCAATAGAAACGGTATAATCTTCCACTTCTCCTTTTAAGAAGATTTCACAAGGAGTTGCATAACCACCTTTTTTAGCTGAAATTCTCATTCTAGTATTTCCTTCTTGTGCATTGTTCGGAATAGAAATAGTTCCGCTTACTGCGTCACGACCACCATATATTTCAAGCACTTTTTCGTTGTCATCCATAAAGTCACCGTCACCGTTTAGATCAATCCAAACGCGCCAGTAAAGATCTGCATCGTGACCAAACCAGCTAATTCCAGGGGTCAAAGTAATTCCGTAAGATTCACCAGCACTGATATTGGCAACAAGGTTGGTAAAGTCTCCATAACCACAATCGGTATCACATTTTCCAGAAGCATTGTTGATTTCTTGGAAAGCAACATTGGTAATATATTCTTGCCAAGGCTCCATAGAAGAAGAAGTACAATAAGTTCCAGTTGGAGGTCCAGGCTCACCTTGGGTAACGGATACTGTAAACGCACAAGTTGCAGATTGTCCACAATCGTTGGTTGCTTGGTAACGTACTGTAGTAGTACCTAATTCAAAGAAGCTACCACTTGTAGGTCCAACTACTAGTGTAAAGTTTACCTCTCCAGAAGGACAGTTAGTAGTTCCAGTTGGGGTATTATAATCAACGTTGACTCCATTAAATCCGAAAGGAACTTCTAGGTTAATATCAGCAGGGCAGTTGATACTAACAAAAGTACCGTTGGTTGAGCTTGGTTCAATTAAAAAGAATGGAGTAGCATCCAAATCGATTCCAGAAGCACTTTCTTGGCTAGTTGAATTGGTAACGGAATAATTCCAATTTCGACGCTCTAGTTCATCATATTCAAAACTACTAGGGAAGCTATAGTTTTTATCTGCAAATTCAGAATTATCAATGGTTGTTCTAGCCCAAAGCATATACACATAACGACCATCAGGGCGTAAGAATGCATGTGCCTCTACACCATCCGGTGCGTTCAATGCAGCCGTGCGACTTTCATCGTAGACCGTTCCCCATAACATGTCAGAAGTAGTCTTCATGGCAATTCCTTCTTCATTCATTACCTGATCACCTTGATCGACGCCAGATAGATCTTCGTAAAGACCCATTTTATCAAAACCTAATCCAGGACCAGGATTATCACCGATAGAGTAGACGTGGAAGTTAATTACATCATTCGAGATGGCAGTAACAAAGCATTTCATAATATAATTACGCTGAGCTACCGTACCTGCAAAGTAACGGCCATCTTCATTTCCATCAAATTCCCTTGGTGTGTTCATCTCTGTACACAAGGTTAATTTTCTAGGATAAGTAACGCCATCATAACCGTAGTTGTCAAAAATTTCTTGGAAGAAATCTCGACGGTAAATAAGACCTTCAGCAGCTCTATCAGAATGTCTTTCAAAGAATTGGATATTACTCAATCGGGTTGTTCCATCGATGTGTGGGTAATTATGTAATCCCATGATGTCGATGTATGCACCACCACCTTCTGGATATTCAGCGGTAACAGAACCACCATCCGGATTATCCGTATTTCTAAGTACTGCATCTAGGAAACTTTGGTAACCAAAGCCAGCGGTAACGACATAATCGTTAGGAGATAATGTTTTAATTACTTCATAAGCGATTCTTAGCGTACGAACATAATTTTCGATCGGTGCTTGTAGGATATAATCACAAGGATCAGGATCATTGTCCCACCAGTTTCCTTGAGGATCACCAGGACCTCTCCATCCTTTGTTACCAGTGTAATCAAAACCAGGTTCGTTCCAGATTTCCCAGAATTTCACATACTCATCGTAAGTAGTAACGGTTTTATATACGTAAGCAGCGAAATAGTTTTCGTCATTATATGGAGTACCGTTGGCACCACCGTCCCAGATTGGGGTATGTAGGTTTGCAAATAAGTTAGAGGGCGTACCAGGACAATATTCTGTAAAATCCTTATGCCATTCTACTGGAAAAGCAAGTACAGCAGTAAATTCGTCCATTCCCATACTTTTGAAATGTTCAAAATCGTCTACCACCACATCGTATCCGAAGATTTCTAAAACAGATTCCGATAATACGGGTCGAAGTGTTTTGGCACCAACCCCTAAGATTCCTTCGTCAGGATTTCCACTGGCGAGATCACCGAGTTGGATGGTTGACCAACCGGGAATATAATCAAGATTAGAACCCGGGCGGAATACGCCATCGTAGGGATTTACAAAATCTTTCGCATTGAAATCAACCTGTGCTCCTAGTGAGAAGGCTGATAAAAAGCATAAAAGTGTAAATAGCTTTTTCATCTTTGATGAATAGTTTATTAGTTAAAAATTGAAATTGATTCTTTCTGAAATTACCCACATCGCTAATGGTGAATAATCAATTCTTTAAAACTGGTTATCAGGGATGGTGGTGAGTATTAAGTTGTGTTTTCTGCTAGGAATTAGGCTACCTAGTTTGCTTATAGGAATACACTAAAGAAGGGCCAACAAACCAAAGAATTGATCTGTTTACCATACAAATATAATGTTCTTAATTGGACAAAACCGTAAATCATCCAAAAAAATAAGATAATTGACAAATAATACCCAAAATTAGGTAGAATAAGTCAGACTCTTTTCAATTTGAAGGAATCGTCATGAATTCCATTTTTAATTACATATATGGTCGTTTTTGCAAGATTTACTACGGTTTTAACCATTTTTTACCACATTATCACTAAATATTATAAAAAATGATCAAACAAACATATTTTGCTATTACGTTTTATATAAACTAGAATTTCGAAAATTATTAATTTTCGATTACATAAAATTTTCATTTGGTTTTTTGGGGTTAAGGGCGCATCTTTTGCGCCCTTGCTTTTTTTGGTATTATTAGACTTTAATTTATTAGGCGAATCAGGGGGGGAATAAATAAATGAGTTAAAGAAACATTATCTTCTAATTGGATTTGGGGTATTTTTGCTTCTAGTTCTTAGTTAGCGGCAAGAAGCACCATCCAAAGCTTTCTTTTATTTTTAATTAGAAATTCAACTCCTGATTCGCATTAGTAGGATTTTTTTATCAAAAAACATGAATCGAATTCTCTTTTACTTATTTATCAAGCCACTATCCTTTCTTCCCCTTTCGATTCTTTATCTGTTTTCTTCTAGTATCTATTATTTGGTCTATTACGGGATCGGTTATCGTCGGAAGGTAGTCGAGGAGAATATTCAAAACTCCTTTCCTGAATATTCGAAATCTAAGGTGGATGAGATTGCGAAGTTATTTTATCGCCATCTCTGTGATTTGGTCGTGGAGTCTATCCGTATGTTTAGTATGTCTGAAGCAGAGGCAGTACGTAGAAGTCGGGTTAGAAACCCAGAATTAATGAATGCTTTTTTTGAAGAAGGGAAAAGTGTGGTTTTTGTTGGAAGTCATTATGGAAATTGGGAAATGACTAGTATTAGTTTTCCTAGTCAATTTAAACATAAGATCGCTTCCATTTTTTCTAAATTGAAAAATGAATACTTTACCAATAAGATCACCGCTTCTCGAACTCGTTATGGAAGTGAATTGATTGTCAAAGATCGATTGCCGGGATATTATGAGGAATCACATGGTCGTCCGGTTGGATTGGCATTTATCGCCGATCAATCCCCTAATTATAATAAATCAAAAAATCTTTACTGGACAACTTTTCTAAATCAAGAAACAGTCACGGCTCCTGGTGCGGAACGATATGCTAAGAAGTATAATATCCCAGTGGTTTATGTTCAAATTTTAAGACAGCGTCGAGGATATTATGATATTGAATTGGAGTTGGTAACGGATGATCCACAAAGTTTGGCTCCTGGAGAAATTACTGAACGCCACTTACGATGCCTAGAACGATTAATCGTACGGGAGCCTCAATATTGGCTTTGGTCGCATCGTCGTTGGAAGCATAAAAAAAACCATACTGATTAGTATGGCTTTTTTTATAGTAAACAAACTCAAAAATCTGCTTGGTCCTTATTCAGGACGCGTTAGTATTATTTCTGTTCTTCTATTCTTTTGATGTGTTTCTTCTGAACAATCTTCAGGTTCGAAACATTCAACTAATGGTCTTTCGCTTCCATATCCAACTGCAGTGATTCTTCTTGGCTCGATTCCATTCTCTACTAAATAAGCTTTTACCTCATTGGCACGTTGCTGAGAAAGTTTTTTATTATAAGTGATATTACCTCTATTATCCGTATGGGATTCGACCAAAACTGTCGTTTTAATTTCTCGTCTTAAGGTGCTGACCACATCTGACAATTCTTCTTTAGTCTCAGCATTTAAAATATATTTATTGAAAGCGTGATAGATGCTACTAAAAAGCGGGAAATAAGATTTTTCTTCAACTATTGCCTTATCTGTTTCTAAAATTACACCTCCTTTGCTAGTAAATTCTTCATCTGTTACTGGAGGAACTGCTGCTACTAAAACTACAGGCGCTGTCTCTTCTGTTGCAATCGAGGCGGTAGGTAAATCTGCTGGATTAACCGTGTTCAACGTAGGAGCAGTTGGTCCATTGACTGGATTAACAGAAGGGGTGTTTGCTGCTAAAGCAAGATACTCCTCATTAATCGGCTTGAGTTGCAGTGCATAAGCATTTTCTTGAATTAGCAATGCTCCGGAAACAACCTGTTGGGTAGTTTTAAAATTTGGATGATCTGCTACGATAAAATATTCTTTAGCAGGATTTATTTTGTAAAGTGGTTTTGGAGATTCGCCCGCAATTGGATTTACTTTTTCTCCAATCATATCAATTAAAGATTGGTCCAAGTTATTACTGATAAAAAATGGTTGATTTAAGCTAGGTACATCCACTAATTTATAAGAAATTTCTATCAGAGTTAAACTTGCTGCGGAAAGCAATTCATTGTTCTGATCCATGATATCAATACGAGTGAAAATATTTTCATCTGCTGGCGTTTCTTCGATTTCAACTTCTATTGGAAGATCGATTGACCAACTATAAATATCATCTCCACCTTTTCCATTTTTTCGATTACTGGTTAAATAGCCTGAACGACTATCAGGCATCACTACAAAGCTAAAATCATCTTCAGGAGAATTAATGGGTACACCCATGTTTTGTTTTTGCATCATGGCTCCCGCATCATCCATTCTACTCACCCAAATATCTAACTGTCCTAATCCATCACCTGCATTAGAAGAAAAATATAATTCACCTTCCTGTCCAATCTGAGGAAATAATTCAGTTTGATCACTATTAACATTTGGTCCAAGGTTTATAGGAGTTAACCATTCACCTTCTACTAAATGCGTTTTATAAATATCCATTCCTCCTTGGCCACCGGGTCGGTTAGATGCAAAATAAAGCGTGTGTCCATCTTCAGAAATAGCTGGATGACAATTGGTATATTCACCGGCTCCTAAATTTATTTCTTTTACATTTTGCCATTTTTTATCAATCAATTCAGCCGTATAAATATTTAAATCATAAAGGCCATTTTTATTCTTTTTGGTCGCATTTCGAGTAAAGAACATTTTTTTACCATCTGCTGAAATACTTGCGGCTCCTTCATTAAATTTTCCATTTACTTCCCCTGGAAGACTAAACGGTTTGGTAAATTTATCTCCACCCGTATTTGCTGTGAAAAGTAGGTTAGAGTATGCTTTAGAGAACATTCTCTTGTACCAAGGAAGATTTTCTGTTCGGTTACTCGTAAAAATAATTCCACCACCAAAAGGGATTGGGCAGTAGTCAAGTTTACTTGAATTAATACTGCTTAAGTTACTGACAGTGAGGCCTTCAACTATTTTTTCAGAAGGGATAGAATAGAGCGTGTGGGTGTCCTGACTCACCATAGTAAAGGTGGAAAAAACTAAAATCAGGAGGAAGAATAGATGTTTCATGATCTTATGGTTATAGTATTAAGGTTATATTCTTATATGATTTTTTTATCTATCATCATAAGTGTTTAATATCTTTACGACAAACATTAAAATAAGTTTTGATGTGTTTATTTTTTTTTATGCAGCTTCTATTATATTCAAATAAAAAAGAGGAGAATAGCAGGTATTTCCACTCAAATATTTACCTTTCGGTCACTATGCAGATAAGCGTATTTGAACATCAGGTTATCCGGATTGGAATGGAGTGGTCAGGGCAAATATTTATGGCCAGACATTATCGTGCCTTGGTTCGTTATCAAAGCCATCTCAATCATCATTGGTACCGGATTTTGCCAGATGGGATTCGTTTTAGTCATTATGTTGGAGTCTTACAGGTTGGGGATTTGACGATTGAAATTCTACCCAAAACAGAAACTGCTGCACCGGAAGTTTGGCGAAGGGTTTTGCTTGAAATGTTACAGATGGCAGGAGTCTTAAAAGTAGAGACGGCCGGGCCAACTGGACTAGGAATTCGTCCTAATTTTTTACTTGATTATTATTATGACCATTTTTTAGAAAAGGTAAATCGTCTGCTGAATGGCGGTCTTGTTCGTAAATATCGATCTTTACAACAGAATGAAAAAGCATGGAAAGGTCAACTTGATTTTCAAAAACAAATACAACATAATACGATTCATCAAGAGCGATTTTTTGTTCGAAGAAACCATTATGATTATTCGCATCCAGCTAATCAGATAATTTCTCAGGCATTGCGCATCTTGCCAAGATTGACGGATAATTTGGCGTTGAAAAATAAAGCCATTGGATTACAAACTGCTTTTCCAGTTTTGCCAACTTGGCCTTTTTCTGAAAATGGATTTCGAGAAATTCTTGATGATAAAGCTTTTCAGCGCTATCGACCAGCTTTGGAGCTGGCGTATTTGATTATAAAAAACTTTCAACCAGATATTAGAACGGGCCGTCACCATGTATTGGCGATTTTATTTGATATGAACCAATTGTTTGAGGTTTTTATTTATGAACAATTAAAAAGGATCAATCATCCAGCGATTGAAGTTCATAGACAGCTCCAACGTCCTTTTTGGTTGAATAGAAAAATACGACCAGATATTTTTGTAAAAACAAAAAAAGATCACCTAATTTTAGATACTAAATGGAAAATTTTGTCGGACGGAAAACCTTCAATGGATGATCTCAAACAAATATTTATCTATAATCAGTATTTTGCAGCGAATAAAGGAGTGCTGATCTATCCTGGGATTGGAAAGGCAAATATCTTAGAACCGATTCCATATCATCCTTTACCAAATGGTTCGGAACCAGGATATTGCGAAATAAAATTCGTAGAAGTATTAAAAAATAATAAATTAAATTTAAATATTGGAAAAGAAATACTAAATATATGAAAGTTACATTAGAAAGAATTAATAAAGCGGTCCATTTTCGTGCTACAAGTGCCGAAGGTCATACCGTTGATATCGATGGTGGAGAAACCAGTGATGGAGAAGATAAAGGCGCTCGCCCAATGCAATTGGTTTTGATGGCAGCAGGAGGATGTAGCAGTATTGATATTCATTTGATTTTAAAAAAAATGCGACAAAAGATCGATGATTTAAAAATCGAAATAGAAGGAGAACGGGTCGATACGATCCCAGGTGTTTTTAAAAAGATCACTTTTCATTATCATTTTAAGGGCGATCTAAATAAGGACAAAGTTCGGAAGTCGATTGATATGTCTTTGGATAAATATTGTTCGGTGGTAAAAATGCTAGATCATAATGTGGAGATTGAATATCATTTTACGATTAATGGTGAGGTGATGTAGAGGTTTTTGGTAAGTTTTTTTAGGGTATCTGGTATTAAATTTTAGGGTGTGTGAAATTAGTGAGCCCAGAATCTAATTTTCAAAAGCAAAAGCAAAAGCAAAAGCAAAAGCAAATTCTGCAAAATAAACAACTTCTTAACTGAATTTGCGAATAAGGGAAGCCAACCAGCCAAAAGCTAACAGACCAACCAGCTAAACCTTTTCAATAAACCTTAAAGATGAATCTAAAAGAAATTTTAAAATAATATTCCAATAAATATTATGAAAAAACAATTTGAGACCAGAGCGATTCGGTTACAAAATCAGCAGACGAGCGAGCGAGAACATAGTGTTCCGATTTTTCCGACTTCCAGTTTTACTTTTGAAAATGCAGAACAGATGCGTGCTGTATTTGCGAGGGAGGAGGAGGGAAATATTTACAGTCGATTTACGAATCCTAATTGTCGAGAGTTAGAAACTAAGATTGCGAGTCTTGAAGAAACGGAAGGAGCGGTGGCTTTGGCTTCGGGGATGTCCGCGGTTTTCGGTGCTATGATGGGACACTTAGAAACGGGAGATCATCTGATTTGTTCGAGAGCCGTTTTTGGTTCAACTTATCAGGTGTTGATGAACTGGTTGCCGAAGTGGGGAATTGAAACGACGTTCGTAAATGGTGGTGATCCTGAATCATGGGCACCAGCGGTTCGTTCGAATACTAAGATGTTTTTTTTAGAAACGCCATCGAATCCAGGACTAGACATTATCGATTTAGAGAAGGTAGGAGATTTTTGTAAATCACAAGAAATATTGATGGTCGTTGATAATTGTTTTGCGACGCCTTATTTGCAAAGACCGATGAATTTTGGTGCTCATTTGGTGACGCATTCTGCTACTAAATTTTTGGACGGACAGGGAAGAGTGGTTGGTGGTTTGGTTGCTGGAAAATCAGAATATCTTGCTCCGCTGACATGTTTCTAAGCAACGGATGTGATTAATTCTTCAATCATTCGCTCAACGTCGACTCCGGACGCTTCCGCGTTGAAGGTCGGCACCATCCGGTGCCGCAGCACCGGTCGAGCAATCGAGAGCAAATCGTCTCTCGTGGCATGAACACGCTTGTTCAAAATCCCTCGGGCTTTGGCTGCCATTAACAACGCGATGGTGGCGCGCGGGCCTGCGCCGTATTGAACCATGCCGTCCAAGCTCTC
>CALKJE010000114.1 GCA_937995675.1 uncultured Saprospiraceae bacterium | reverse complement strand
CTCGACTGGCTTGGAAAATTAATGGAACATTTAAAAAACGAGGAGACCAAAAAACGGCGAATTATTTTTTAAATAATTCTGGTAGTCAAGAAATGAATGTGGCTTTACAATTAGAGAAATCTTTTTCTTCAAAATTTTTTACCACGCTTTATTTTAGTTCTTTCAATACGCAATTAGGAGTGCTCCGTGGATCACATATTAGTAGTCCAAGTGACTTAAAAGAGGCTTTAGAGCGGGAGGTTCCTTTTTTTACAGAAGAGCAATTTAGCTATGGATTGGCTTCGCCCAAACAAAAAGTAAATCACCAATTTTTAAAATTAACAGGAAAATACTTTTTTACCGAGGACCGATGGTTAGAAACCTTGGTAGCGGGTCAGTTGAATGTCCGGAAAGAATTTGATATTCGTCGTGGTGGTCGGAGCGGTATTCCAGCCTTAAGTTTGCAACAATATAACTTGCTAGCTAGTGCGAAATATCATCATCGATTTTCATCCACATTGGATTTTATTTCTGGGTTACAATATAATTTTACCGATAATACCAATGATCCTGACACGGGTGTTTTACCATTGATTCCAGATTATCTATCTAACGAGCTTGGAGGTTTTGTACGGTTAACCAAGCAGGTTAATAAAAATCGTTGGGAAGTCGGTGCTCGTTATGATTATCTTCGACAGAGTGTCGCTACCATTACACGGACAGCCGATCCGATGATTGAACGATTTAATAATAATTTTCATAACCTTAGCGCGACCGCTGGTTGGACTTATCTCTTTCGTCCCAATTTACGATTGACCGGTAACTTAGGTTTGGCGACTCGTAATCCTGCCATCAATGAATTATATAGTAGTGGTTTGCATCAGGGAGTCAGTGGTATTGAAGAAGGAGACGTTAATCTAAAAAGAGAAGAATCACTTAAATCTACGTTGTCTTTTAGTGGTAGTGAACACGATCATTTTTCTTTTGAAATATTAGGATATTATCAACGGATCAAAAATTATATTTATTTAGATCCTCAAGATTCACTTCGTGTGACGCTTCGTGGCACCTTTCCTGTTTTTAGTTACGAACAAACGGATGCCAGCATTTATGGTTTAGACCTTTCGGGAAAATTTCAAATATTTCCAGCTTTTCATGCAAATTTATCTTATAGTTTTATTCGTGGAAAAGATTTAACCAACAATCTACCATTAATAAATATTCCCGCCAATGCGATTAATTTTTCACTAGCGTATGAAGTTCCGAAGCAAGTAAAATTGAATAAAATCGTTTTTGAAAATATGGTTTTTGAAATAGAAAATAAATATGTTTTTAAACAAAACAATCTAGAACCCGATCAAGATTTTGTTTTACCTCCCGATGCTTATTATCTTTTGGGTGCTAGCTTTGCATCAGATATCCAATTAGCAAAATTACGGTTACGATTTTTTACGAAAGTAGAAAATGCCCTCAATGTCAAATATCGAGATTACCTGAATAGACAACGATACTTTGCAGATGATTTAGGAATCAATTTTAAGGCAGGATTGACCGTGAAGTTCTAGTAGATACAATTCATGAATTGTATCTTTCATGAATTGTATCTACTCGTGAAAAGACAAAGGAGACAAAGGAGACAAAGGAGACAATTCATGAATTGTCTTTACGGTACGAGAGAGACACACACACACACACACACACACACACACACACACAGGACAGAAAAGAGACCATAACGATTTAAAAAAAGCCCGATTTTATCGTCAGATAAAATCGGGCTTTTTTTATTTAAGCAGACATTTTTTTACGCTCGGGAGGCATGGTTCGGAAAACCTTATCCCAGAAAGTGTTAGATACACCGAAAGCCAAATTTGGATATTTGTGGTGGTGTAAAGCGTGGTGGTGCCATAAGTGTTTTAGACGTTTAGGTGCCTTACGTGTATGTACGCCGTAGTGTACAGAGGCATACATAAGGTAGCCAATTTCGAAACCAGGTAGGAAGAACCAAGCACCTTCGCCCATGGCTAAATAAAACATTCCGAAGAAAGCCAAAAGAATAACGATGGCTGGAATCGGAGGCATATATAAACGCTTAGCGTCTCTTGGTGCGTTGTGGTGATATCCGTGGATGGCATAATGAACGGTTTTCATAACCGGTGCATCGTGCACAAAGTGGAAGATCCAACGGTGAAGACCATATTCAGCGAAAGTCCAAAAGAACATTCCAGCTAAGAAGAGAAATCCAATCGTTAGTGGATTGCTTGAGTATCCCGTCTGTACGCCCCAGTATATACAACCAGAGGCGATGATGAGATGAAAAGGGATCATCATTCTTGGGGAAGTTGCGGTTAACTTCTCCAGAATTGGGTTTTCGTACATTCTGCCGTTTGTTGCGGCGGGGTTCTTTTCTGCCATCACTTTTATATTTTAGCTTCAAAAAAAGGCAAATTAACCATAAATTCATGGTTAATGAACCATCTTCTGTCAAATTTTTCAATATCCTGTTAAAAATTAGTGCTTACAAGTATAGAATAACAGCATTTATTGATAGAAGTTTAGATAAAATTTAGATGCTGTGAGTATTTCTTTTTCTAATAATTCTCCTTAAGCAAGTACCTGATAAGCAATTAGAGCACTAAAATAAGCAACTAAAAGCATCGCTCCAAATTGAATTAAAGGCCATTTCCAACTACCGGTCTCTCTTCTGACAATTGCCACCGTACTCATACACTGTAATGCGAAGGCATAAAATAGGAGCAAGGACAAACAGGTGGCAATATCAAAACGCGGAAGGGTAGTCCCTGGTTTAACTTCGCTTTGCAGACGATTAATCACGCTGCCTTCTTCTTCCGAACCAATACTATAAATAGTGGCCAAAGTTCCTACAAAAATCTCTCTGGCGGCAAAGGAGGAGAGTAGGGCGATTCCTATTTTCCAATCATAACCAAGCGGAGCGATAACTGGTTCTATGGTTTTACCAATATAACCCGCATAAGAGTATTCCAGTGCTACTGAAGCAGAATCTACTTCCGTTTGTTCCACTACTTTTTGGTCAATAAAATCTTGATCATGTGGACTAAACGCAGATAAAAACCAAAGAATAAGAGAAAATATTAAGATGATTTTTCCTGCTCCCACCACGAAGGCTTTGGTTTTTAAAAACATATCACTAAATACTCGGCGCCAGTGTGGGCTTCGATAAAGTGGCATTTCCATAATCCAGATTGGATCTTCCGCTGGTTCTTTCCATCGCGAAATCAACCAAGCAGCCGCTAAAGTACTAACCGTACCTAGAAGATATAATCCAAATAAAGCGAGTCCTTTATAACCAAATATTCCCCAGAGATATCCGTCTGGAAATATAAGGGCAATTAGAATGGTATAGACAGGTAAACGTGCGCTACAAGTCATAAATGGAATGGCCATAATTAAGGCCAGTCGCTCCCGTTCTCTTTCCACCGTTCGTACGGACATGATGGCTGGAATTGCACAGGCCAATCCTGAAACAATAGGGACCACACTGGAACCGCTAA
Organism: uncultured Saprospiraceae bacterium; assembly: GCA_937995675.1. Classification (GTDB taxonomy): domain Bacteria; phylum Bacteroidota; class Bacteroidia; order Chitinophagales; family Saprospiraceae; genus JALZUU01. Next base: position 9,097 of record CALKJE010000114.1, on the reverse strand, counting down.
GTCCAAACCTTTTGAGTACATTATCTGAAAGAAAGGAAATCCGAGACATGTATCCAGTACTTTCCAAGAGTCCAAAGAAAAAGAATAGAATCGCAATTTGAGGAATAAATATAAGGATACCTCCCAGGCCGGGTATCAATCCATTTCCTAATAAATCACCTAACCAACTGGGATTAATCTCTGCTGCTTTACTACTGGCCCAAGCGAATGCTCCGTCAATTAGGTCCATCGGATAAGCGGCAAAGGAAAAGATAGATTGAAAAATGATGAACAAGATGCCTAGAAAAATCAGCGTTCCGAAAAAAGGATGAAGTAATACTTTATCGAGGCGATCGCTGCGTTCTTGTTGTTCTACGTGGGTAGGAATTTCGACGGTATCGGTTAGCAGTTGGCCGATCACCAAATATCTTTTTTCTAAATCACGGATGGCCAAGTCTGGTTTGGTATCCGCAGGTTCGCCGACCCAAGCACGGACTAATGGTTCATAGGCATTACCATATTGACCATTGCTGAAATCATCATAATGACTTAGTGCAAAGGCAGTAGGAACCGCAAACTTATTTTTATGAATAACCTCTTTTATTGCTTCGAGTCCGTCACCGTTACGAGAGTTACAGAGTAAGACTGGACAGTTGAGTCTGCCAGAAAGTAATTCGGTATCAATGGTAATATTATTGGCGGCCAGTTCATCTTTAAAGTTGATGACTAAAATCATGGGAATCTGTAGATCTGCTATCTGGGTAAAGAGCAATAATTCCTCTTCCAGTTTGATTCCACTGACCACAAAAATAATGGGTTGATTGTCTTTTTTGCCTTGGAGAATAGCGCGCGCAGAAATTTGTTCATCGATGGTGGCAGCCCATAGAGATTTCAGGCCAGGTAAGTCCGTAATGGTATAATCGCGATAGCGTCCCGTCTTTTTTTCAACGGTTACCCCTTCGTAGTTTCCTGTATGTTGCTTAAGTCCAGTTAATAGGTTAAAGAGGCTAGATTTTCCTACGTTAGGATTACCAGCCAATAAAATTGTTTTACTCATTCATTGGTTCTACCTGAATCGAGGCTAAATCAGCTCGACGGATGGCTAGTTTTCTTCCATTGCAGGTGATAAGGGATAAATCCTGTGAAGGGAAGCATTGTAACAGTCTAATACGCTTACCAGGATGAATACCGTGTGTAAGCAATAATTGGCGGGCTTCCGCATCACTAGGAAGTACTTGTACTTTAGCGAGTGCGCCCTTTGGAAGCAGATTTAATGAAATCATATGGTATGCCTATTTAGACTTAATAAAGATAACGCGAAAATAGGCTTTTCTATATAAATTATGGTGATTTTTAAGGGAATTATTTTGAAAAAGATGAGGAAGTAAAAGAGATGATTAAGGTGTTGGAATGATTAGGATTTGGCAATTCCCATTCTTTGATATATTCTTCTACTTGTTGGACGGTAAGTTTGAGGTTTTTTGCAATTACTTGAATCGAAAAGCCACCATAGTAAAGATTCCAAGCAGATTTGGCGATTCCTTTTTCCACTCCTTTTAGGTATAAACCGTCTTTTTCGACATCATATTAATTATTCATGCGAATCAGGGGTTGAAAGCAATTGAAATAGTGTAATTTAACATATTGTTCTCTTTAACATGGGAGTTTTTTGCTATTTGCTTCTGGCTTCTGGCTATTTGCCCTCTTCAATCGCGATTGAAGGGAGCAAATAGCCAGAAGCAAGCGGCAAGAAGCATCTTCCAAAGCCTTTTTTTAATATTGATTAGAATATTCAACTCCTGATTCGCATTATTCATTAAAACATTCTTTATTAACCCATTACTCATTCTTCAATACCTCTACTGGATTGCCCGTCGCAGCGCGCACTGATTGAAAACCAACGGTAATAACCATCATGATAAACAAAATACCTACCGCTAAAAGAATGGTCGACCAACTAAGCGTAGTCGCATATGCAAACCCTTCTAGCCATTGATTTAAAAAATAATAAGCGATAGGAATCCCTAAGGTGATCGCCAATAAAATCAGCTGGACAAACTCCTTAGATAACAATTGAATGATATTTCCGATACTGGCACCAAGGACTTTGCGAATCCCAATTTCTTTGGATTTTTGTTCTGCTAGAAATGCAATCAATCCCAACAATCCTAAACAAGATAATAAGACCGCGATGATGGCAAACCAGCCGGCTAGCATTCCCGTATGTTTTTCGTTGGCATAAAGCTGTGCATATTGTTCATCCATAAATTTATATTTGAATGGAAAAGCTGGAGCAAATTTTTTGTGAATTTTTTCTAATCCGGCAAGGACCGCAGCATCTTCTCCGGGGACTGTCTCTACATAAATGAAATTGGTTTTATCCGGGCTATTGAGGAGAATTAGTGGCGTGATCTCGTGATGTACGGAACGGAAATTGAAATTTTCTACCACTCCGACAACGGTTCCAGATTTCCCCCAAACTTGCAAGTGTGTTCCAATGGGGTTTTCCCAACCAAAGGCGTGGACCATGGCTTCGTTGACCATATAAGTAGTGGTGTCTCGATCTCCAAAGTCGACAAAATCTTGTCCTGCGACAAGACGAGGCTTGAATACTTCTCTGAAATTATGATCGGTCGCTACCACACTAAATGTATTGGCTTCCGATTCTTCTTGATGGTTGACTTTTAAACCAACGAGTTTATTATTCACTTCGATGGGAGAAGTATGTAAACGGGAAAAGCTTTTGACACCGGGGATCTTTTGAATTTCTTGTACAAAGGCATCCTGGTTTTGGAACATCTGCTGGTACATTTGAAAGGATAGAATATGCGAACGATTGATACCGATATTTTTATTTTGAACATAGTTGATTTGTTTTTGTACCGTTAGGGCTCCTAACACCAGCATAATGGAAGCCGTAAATTGTAATACAACCAATGCCTTTCTGAGGTTTCCTCCTTTAATCGCTGACTTATTTTTTAATACTTTTTGGATCCCTATACCGGAAAGAAAAAAGGCAGGATAGGCACCCGATAGAATTCCAGTTAGCAAGATTATTCCTAGTATGATTGTCCAAAAAACGGGATGGTCATAAGCAAATGATAATTCCCGCCCAGTCACCTGCGTGAAGTAACCGAACGAAAATTCGGTCAACATGATGGCTAAGATTGTCGCAAAAATAACGGTCAAAAAAGCTTCCGATAAATATTGTATAATTAGACTTTTTCTGGTTGCTCCGATCACTTTTCGTACGCCAACTTCTTTGGCTTGTCGGGCCGCACGGGCAGTGGTAAGATTGACAAAATTAATACAAGCAATACTCAATAGTAAAAAGGCAGCAAATAGAATCATTTTAATATAATCAATTCTACCACCTGCTACTTTTCCATTTTCAAAACGGCCATAGAGATAATGATCTGCATAGGGCTGTAATTGTAAAGTTGTTCTATCTTCTTCTGTCTCTTCGTTTGAAAGTGGAAGAATATTCGCTATTTTTTTCTGAAAATCTTCTTTGTCGACTCCATCTCTTAGTAGAACAAATACCCGTTCATTATATGAAAACCAATGCTTCTGATTTGGATTATTTAAATAATGATCCCCAATGTCAAAAACAAAATTAAACTGTTGACTGGAATTCGCAGGTGGATTTTCAAAAATGGCTACGACCTCATAAGTCCGGTTTTGCCATATTTTGAGTGTATTTCCTACCATCGCATAATAATCCTGATGACCGAATACTTTTTCTGCCAACGCAGCTGAAATAGCGATTCGGTACCGCTCTTTGTAAATAGGACGATAGTCACCGGCAAGTAACGGGTAGCTAAAAATTTCGAAAAAACTAGAATCCGTATAAATTCCTTTTTCGAGACTCCGTTCTTCTCCCAATTCAAAAGCAAATTTTGTGGATTTGATGGCAGTAGCTCCCGCAACTTCAGGATAGTTTTCTGAGAGGGTGCCTACCAGTAAATAGGGATTCTGTTCGACAGTATTTATTTTTCCATCGAATTTATAAGTTGATAAAGCTTGATACAACCGATCTCCCTTTTCATGAAAACGGTCCATCTCGACTTCACTCCAAGTCCAACTTAGTAATAATAAAGCAGCACCAATTCCAACCGTAAGCCCCAAAATATTAATGGCGGAATATAAACGGTGTTGGCGTATTTTTCTAAATGCAATTTTAAAGTAATTGGAAATCATAATATTTGTTTTTTGAAGTTTCGTTTTTATACCTATTAAGAATTCAATAGAATTACACGATAGAAGTGCATTATTAATTCTTCCTTAAAAATTATTAATTACAATTTATTCTTTCAATCTCGCCACCGGATTCCGTCGTGCAGCTCGACCACTTTGCCAACCAACTACGAGGATTGTAATGACTAAAGCAAGCAAACCCGCCACTAAAAATATCCACCAAGGAATCGTTGTTCGATACGTAAAATTATCTAGCCAGCGATTCATCATCCACCAAGCAAATGGCGTAGTAATAAGTCCTGCGATGAAAACTAATTTTAGAAAATCGATCGATAATAAACCAATGATTTGTCCGACCGAAGCACCCAATATTTTTCGAATACTGATTTCTTTTCCACGTCGTTCCGTTGAAAAGGTAGCGAGTCCTAAAAGACCTAAACAACAAATAAAAATTGCTAGAAAGGCACCATAGGTAATTAATTGACGTAGCTGATGATCGGCTTGATATCCTTTTTGAATTTGCTCATCTAGAAAATGATATTGGAAAGGTTCATTGGGTAGAATGGTTTTCCAATCTGCTTCTAGAGAAGCCAATAAGTCGGGCATATTCCTGGTGTCAACTGAGGTGACTAAATAAAAGTAAGGCCAGTTTGGGGACCAATCAAATACTTGTGCAGAAACAGGATGATGCAGCGATCCATGATGAAAATCTTTGATCACACCAATTACCTCAAAATCATGCGTGCTGCCATCCCAATCTAGCTTGATGGTCTTACCGAGCACATCGTCAGGAGCAAACCCAATTTTACGAACCGTCGTTGCAGTAATGACGGCGGTACGAGACGTGTCAGCCATTCGTTTTGGATCAAAAAGTCTGCCTTGTTCTAGTTCAAAACCCATTAGCTCCATATATTCAGGAGAAGCGGTAAGATTGCTTCCATAAATCGCTTCGTCAGGAGATTGGCCTTCTCGATAATATCCAAAGTCACTAGGGTTTTGAATGCCAGGATGATTACTGGTTCCTCCAGCGGCTTTGACATATTTATTTTTTAAAAGTTGTTGTCGTAGAATCTCATAGCGATCGGTAGCAGTGGAAGTATTTAGTGGAATAACGAGTTTTCCTTCTTTATTAAAACCAAGTTCTTTATTGTCTATAAAGTTGAATTGCTCCTTAATGACAAGTACCCCTTGAATCAAACCTATCGCAATAATAAACTGGAAAACAACCAAGAGCTGGCGTAACTTTTGGGCAGATAGTTGACTTCCCAAATCGTCTTTAATAATTCTGGCAGGTTGAAACCTAGATAAATAAATAGCTGGATATGCACCAGTAACTAAAGTGGTAAGTCCTAGAAATCCAAGGATATATGCTAAGAGGGTAGGGATAGACAACGTATTAAAACTCAGTACTTTTCCCGTAAATTGATTAAACCCTGGAAGTAAGAAACTACTCAATAAAAAAGCTAGACCAATCGCTAGAAATGCATATAGAAAAGATTCACTCATAAATTGTTGAATCAACATTTTACGGTCAGCACCCATGACTTTTCGGATACCTACTTCAGGTGCTCGTAGACTAGCGCGTGCTGTTAGTAGATTGATGAAATTGATACAAGCAATTAGTAAAACGAAACCGGCGATGGTAAGTAATAGATAAAGATAGCGGAGATTTCCTTTGCCGCCAAACCAATTTCTGCTTTCGCTTTTTAGATAGATATCTTTGACCGGAAAAAGGAAATGGGTTTTGTCAATTCCGAGCTCTGCTAATCTAGCACCCGCATATCCTTTCAACCAAGTAGGTAATTTTTTTTCAAACACTTCTGGATCTACTTCTTTTTTTAATCGAACAAAAGTATTACAAATATTTAGTCCGCCCCATTCTTGCAGTTGGCCATATTCTCTTCCAACGGATCCACTGTTGATGGAAGCAAAATAATCTCCATCAATATAGGAATCATGAACGCCGGTTTTAAAAACACCGGTCACCTTATAATCTTGTTGATCTACCGTATGCTGAATGTTGATGATTTTTCCAATTGCAGATGCTTGATTAAATAATTTAGCGGCAATTTTGTCTGAGATGACAACCGTATTGGGTTGGTCTAAAGCAGTGTTCGGATTTCCTTCTAAGAAATCGTAAGATAATATTTCAAAAAAATTAGAATCAGCATAAATTCCCTTGTCTTCAAAAAAAGACCGATCTTCATACTTAAGTAGATTGGTTTCTACAAAAGGAATTCGATAGATACGAGTAGCAGCTGCTACTTCTGGAAAATCATTAACTATCGCTGGTCCGAGTGGAACGGGAGAAATTCCTGTTTTGTTGACCACATCGCCCATCTCAAAGATCGTCCCAATTCGATAGAGCTGATCATTCTGCGGATGATGCAGATCATAACTCATCTCGTCTTGAACGAATAATAGAATCATCAAACAGCAGCTAATTCCGACCGCTAATCCGGTTAGATTGATGATCGCATATCCTTTTTGTTTGAGAAGGTTACGCCAGGCAATTTTAAAGTAATTTTTTAGCATTGGTTATTTTTTTTGTTGTGGTTGTAGGGGCGAATTGCAATTCGCCCCTACTCGTCGCGTAAGGATCGAATAGGATCGGCAACAGCGGCTCTAAATCCTTGAATTCCTACGGTCAAAAACGCTACAATAATCGCTGTGATGCCTGCTAACAAAAAGATGCTCCAGTGCAAATCAACGTGATAAGCGAAGTCTTTTAGCCATTGAGACATACCATACCAAGCCACTGGAATGGCAATAAATAAAGCCACAATAACCAATAGAATAAAGTCTTTTGACAATAGCGTAATGATATTTCCAACGGAAGCACCGAGTACTTTTCGAACACCGATTTCTTTGGTTCGACGTGCCGCTGAGTGCATTGCCAATCCTAAAAGTCCAAGACAAGAAATAAAGATCGCTAGTAGTCCGAATCCTTTACAAAGCGCAGAAATTCGTTGCTCGTCTTCATAAAATCTTTGAATTCTTTCGTCCATAAATCCTCCATCAAGTACTTGTTCTGGATAGACTTCGTCGAATACCGTTTGAATGCTGGCTAGAGACTTTTGGACATTTTTATTCGTCATTTTTACACCGACCAACCAATAGAAATCTTTGCGACTAACCATAGATAAAGGTTGATGAGCCGTGTGTAAAGAGTGCGTATGAAAATCTTTCACTACTCCAATGATTGGATAATAGGTTCCCCAAATACGAACCTTTTTGTTTATTGCTTCTTCTGGTGTTCCTAGGTTTACTTTATTAACAAAAGTTTCGTTGACGACTACATGTCGGAAGGTATCGGAAGGAGCTAACCATTTTCCGGCTAAAAGGTCTAGGCCAAAAGTTTTCTGGTAATCTTGATCTACAAATTTATAGGTAGTCTCGAAAGTCTCATCTTCTGAGCGACCTTCTATTCTGAAATTTCCACTCCAAGTATTACTTGATATAGGTTGATCACTATTGAAACTTACTTCCTGAATATCTGGTAATGCTTTTAGTTTATTCTTTAGTGCAGAATGCTTACTTAAAGAAAGACTATCTGTGTTGACTCCGAAAGTATACACAAGCTCTTCGTCAAAGCCTAGATCTTGACTTTGTATAAAATCTAATTGTTTGATCGTAATCATCGCACTGATAATCAAAATCGAAGAAACGACAAATTGTGCAACGACCAGACTTCGTTGTAAGTTGAGACCACCGAAACTTCGTGTTTTAATATTTCTAGAAAGTGCTTCTACCGGACGATAACTAGAAAGTACAAATGCTGGATAAAGACCTGCTAATAAAGTCACGATCAGAAAAATCCCTAAGAGTACCAACCAAATACTAGGGTCGCTTAAAAAAGGTTTGTCATTTGGAACATCTGAAACATACTGCAATAGAGGAAGAGCGAATTCTGCCAAGACCATTCCTAAAATAATAGCAAGACCTACAATGATGGCGGTCTCACTCATAAATTGTGCAATAAGTTGACTGGGACGACCACCGAGGGTTTTACGGACACCGACTTCTTTGGCTCGTTGGGTAGCTTGTGAAGTAGCTAAATTGATAAAATTAAAGGAGGCAATTAATAAAATTATAATGCCGATGAAAATAAGAATATTAATATAAAAATAGGGCGTTCGACTTCTTCCAGAGTTTTGTAATTCATCATCGTAGTGCAACATGGAAAATGGTTGTGCTGCATGAATTTTTCGTTTGCCATTGGAAGCCGGATTATAATTATCTTTTCCAATGTTGGCTAACGATGCGTTGGCGGCATTCATTTGATCTTCTTTATTTAAAAGTGCATAGACTTGATTATTAGAACTACAGCTGTTCCAACTATCATCTGGAGAAAGTCCAAGGTAGTCTCGGTGTTGGCTTAATTCTAAAGTAGGATAACTGATCAAAAAATTCAGTGGAAAATCCGTGTTGTCTGGTAAGTCTTCATAAACTCCTTGTACCGTCAATGGAATAAAGTTGTCTATCTTGACCATTTTTCCAGTGGCATCTTCCCAGTTGTCGAAAAGTTTTTCTGCCCAAGTCTTAGAGAGCATAATATTGCTGGGCTCGCCTAAAGCTTTGACATTGTTTCCGGATAACCAAGTGAGTTTGAATATATCGTCAAATTCAGGATCAACGAAAAAAGCAATATCGTCTCGTCCGGTAGAAAATTTTCTTTTAGGTATTTCTCCATTTTCTCCAGGTACCGTTAAGGTCGTCCAGGTTTCTCGAATTCGAGCTACTTTTTCAAATTGTGGAATGTCAGTTCTGATGGCACGCATAGCAGCCACAGGAATACAAACAGAGAGGTTTTGTTCACTGATATCTCCAGGGTCGGTAGCGACTACCCGAACGATCCGGTCATGATGCACAAAACTTTTATTAAAGCTTAGTTCGTAGCTAACCATTCGATAGATAAGTA
>CALKJE010000113.1 GCA_937995675.1 uncultured Saprospiraceae bacterium | reverse complement strand
GGATAACGTAATTCCATTTGCGTTAAAAAAGTAGTTTCTCTATTTCGTGGTTCTACAAAACGAGTTTGTGGCGTTGGAGGCGGTGCGATATCCACACCATTCCGACGACGAGAACGACGATAAGCCGCGAAGCGCTTGTCCAACCTTTTCTTTTTATTATCTAGAAATAAGTAATATTCTGCACCATTAAAAGTTGTTGGAATCCGAATACCACCTTCTAAAACGTAGTCTTCAAAAAGGTCTTTAAAATTCGCTTTTAAAAGAATCCCTGGAGGAGGGAAATTGGTTTCTTGTCCCGTTCCAGCATAATTATTTAATCCACCAAACAGCAAACTATTATCTACCGTGGTGGTAATAAAGTCTGTTCTAAATTGTAATTGATAAGGGACGATTCGTTCTTGACGAAATTCGTGAATTTGTGTTTCATCCCAACTAGGAGCAGATGGAACAGAAAGCGTTGGATCTTCGATTACGATATTTCCATCCTCTTCATCAAAAGTAATGATAGCGGGTTCTTCTGCTTCGTCAAATTCACTTTGGAATAAATAATCTTCGATGACTTTTTCTTCTTTTTTAGGAATCGTTTCTGTTGGCGCTTTTACGTTACCAGAAGTGTTTTGATTTTGTGATAATTTTAATCCCGCTTCACTAAGAAATTGCTTACGAAAGATCGTTGTTCTTGCTGGAATAGATAATAGCGTATCTACCGGTTGAACATACATCTGATAGATATGACCTTCTTTATAAAGAACAATTTGCTTGTTGACTTTACCAGCAATATCGTGACGAATTAGATGGCTCGCATAATTCGTTCGGTTATGCGTAACCCCTCTTTTTTTATAAACAGGCTGAATCACTATCGAGTCGATTGCAATGGAATCTACATTGTTCCAAATAGAGTCTTCTCGAATAATTATTTCAGAACCATCACTCAAATAAATCGCTTGATTATTCCATGCTAAATAGGTTTCCAAATAACCCATATTTTGATTGTAAATTCCACTGGCATCGCTGGTATAACTAAACCAAGTACTATCCACTCCAATCGGGTTACGTTCATTGGCATGAGGCGTACTCGTTACTCGGGTGAGTTCGGTAGAAGGACTTTCTAAATCATAATAAAAAATATCAAAAGTATTGACGGGTAGAATAGAATCTAACTTTGCAGTTACTAATAAAGTGTCCATCCGATTCGAAGAAAATAAAATTCCTTTTCGACCATCTATTTTTACAAATTTTGCATCTAAATCATCCCAAAAATCTCGGGTGAGTCGGATTGATTGACGTGTTTTGGGAATGAAGGTAAAGATATCAGACACACCTCCAACGGTCGCAGAAAAAACCATTTTAAATGGATTGATATAATCCATACTATTGATGCGGTGAAACTGGTTAGGCAATACGTCTTCGAGATTTTTTCCAGTATTGAGATCTCGCTGAATTATTTTAATAATGTCTCTTCGTTCGTAAATAATACCCAGCTCCTGGTTATTTGGACTCCAAGCTAGCAATGGATAATTATAATCTGTTTCTTGAAAAGGATTACGAGAACCGTATTTTAAAATCTGTGTTCTTTTTCCAGTTCTAAGATCTTGGATAAAGACTTTTACTTTACCGATTTCATTAAATACATAAGCAATCTTTTTTCCATCAGGACTCAACTTTAAATTGCTGACTGGAAGTTTTCGCCGATTTTTGATTTTCACTTTTTTGCCTTTTGGTTTTTCAAGGCCTTTTATTTCTGTTCGATAACGTTGTTTATAAAATTCATACCAATTGGTAAGAGAAGCTTCATAAGTATCTCCCAAAACAAAAGCATAACCACTTTCGATACTACGATTGATTCGGGTAAGATAAAGTAAATTAGGAACGACCGATTTTCCATAATTTTGACTAATAAAGTACCACATAGAATGGCCCGCTAACTTAGGATATTCATCCGCAAATTTTTCAAATTTCTCATACCGTTCAGATAGGAATATTTCGCGCATTCGGTCATCATTATGAACATTCCAACTTTCACCTGCGTAACTAACGAGTCCGTCTTTAAACCATGCTGGTAAATTGAGCATCACAGCGTTTTGGACAATCTCTTGGAGGTTGGCACCAAACATCATGGCGTTCAAATACGCCGAAGCAACACCTTCTCGAACTGAGCGACGTAGATTATTGTGATTGCCATCGAAGTAAACGAATATTTTATTTCCGACTATTTTGGTTTTTCCTCCTGTATTAAAAAATACTTCTTCACTTCCGATATTGCTTTGTTTGATATCTGTTAAATCTTTATAAACGATAATATCTATTTTATCATTCATTCGGTGTTCCAAAATACGTTGGATATCCATAAAATCTGTTTCAGCCATTTGGACAACAGCCTGTCCGATTGCTCTTCCTTCTCCGTACCAATAAGTAACGAAATTTTCACTTTCGTACATTGCCCATTCCTTGAAATCTTCGTGAAATTGCACCCGATTTTTACCAAATTCTACCTGAGAAGTTTGGGAAAACAAAAAACTAGTAAAGAAGAAAAAACAAAAACCTGTAATAAAAACTTTAAGAATTTGCATAAAAAAGGTTTAGTATTGTGGGCAGATCGAAGGATATAGACAAATTAAATTATAAATTACAACTAATTTTGTCCTAGTACTTACTTTCAAGATACAAAAGATTTGACAGATTGAAATGTCCTGATTGGACGGAATCTCTAAATTTAACGATTTAATTATTATTTCTAATATATAAAACGCAATCTAATGGCGGTTGTTTCCAAACTTACTTTTAATCCTTTTCAAGAAAACACTTATATCGTTTCGGATGAAACGGGGGAATGCATCATTTTTGATCCTGGTTGTTATACTGAAAAGGAACGAGAGGAGTTAAAAAATTTTATTAGTGAAAATGAATGGACTCCAGTTCGGCTGATCAACACCCATTGTCATTTGGATCATGTTTTTGGAAATGCATTTGTTGCAGAAACCTATGGATTAGAATTAGAAATACACCGCGGCGAACTTCCTGTCTTAGAATCGGTTCCTAAAGTCTGTCAGATGTATGGCATTCAGCTTCCACAAAATTCTCCGGCACCTGGAAAATTTATTGAAACAGGTGATACCATTCTTTTTGGTAATACCTCTTTAAAAGCATTATTTACGCCGGGGCATTCTCCTGCTAGTTTGTCTTTTTACTGTGAAGCAGATCAATTTATTATTGCTGGGGATGTCCTATTTTATCAAAGTATTGGCCGTACTGATTTGCCGGGTGGTGATATGGCAACTTTATTAGGTAGTATCAAAGATCAACTATTTCCATTGGGAGATGGCGTAGCGGTTCATCCTGGACACGGACCAGACACGTCGATTGGTTACGAAAAAAAGCATAACTTATTTTTGCAGTAAAGATTGATGAAAGGTATCTATAATTGTTTTTAACATCACAAAAAGGTACTCTCGTCCCTCGGGAGTAATCAAATTTTCTTCATCTTCTTCCAAAGCATCTTCTGCAAAGGCTAGTAAATCTTCTTGAGGATAGTCCTCAAAGAAGACGGTAACTCTATCTCTAAATGTTTTCCCTTTTGTCTCTGTCAAAGTAGTAAAATTTCGTTCTTCTATTTCGGTCAACATTTCTAAGCCTAGCACTCGCGCATCTGGTTCTATCTCTTCAACGGCAGACACTATAACGGAGGTAGCAAAAAACAGAAAATCTTTCTCTTCATTAGAAAAAGCAGCAGTTGTTTCAGAGCTGAGATAAGCAATCAAAAAAGGTTGAGCATCTGCTAAATCTTTAATGGCCGCGTCAAGTGAATCTGAAGCACTAAGTTGTTCAATGCTTTTGTCAATGGCAGATTCTGGAATAAATTTCATAAAAGAGGTTGATTAAAATAAAAAAGGTTGGACCTAGCGAATGCTAAGGATTTTTAATTGTGTTTTTACCGATGATGCTTTATTCATTTTCTCTGTAGCAGCGTAGTCTCGATATAACAATCGATTGGCTGGGACACCTTTTTTGATCAGCGTTTGGTAAATCGTCTTGGCTCGAATAAAAGTTAGTTCTTCTCCAGTACCATCATCGAAAACTCCTACTTCGACAGAAAGTTTATCATTGGCATTTAAGAAGTCAACGATTTGGTCAATGGCAGTAGCAGATTGTGATTTTAGTATGCCGCTATTTTTTCTAAAAAAGATATCTTCAATTAAGAATTTTTGTCCTTCCCGAAAAGGAATTTTCACTTGACCTTTTTTTAATAATAAAGTAGAAAGCAGCTCTGGTTCTTGGCGTTGGTCAGAAACGGGTGCAGGTGCTTCTACAACGGGAGCGGACCATTCTGCAGGCTGATCTTTTAGTTCTTTTTTTAATACGGCTTTTTCTTCTTTTATAAAACGATATTCTAATTCGTTGCTTATTTCACTAGCCGCTAACTCACGGAGATCTGCATAAAGATTTTTACGAACCGCAGGTTCCATTTTTCGTCGCAATGCAATGGTGATATCATTTTCAGGAATATTATCCAAGGTAATTCTTTCACCAGTAGTTCTTCGCAATTCTTTTTTGATCTCTCTGTAAAGTAAAACTCCTTGCTGCTTTAGACGATACTGTTGTGCTTCGTCCAAATCTCCAGATAAAGATTGTAATAAATCATTTTCTACCTGCGTATAAATTTGTTTTTTAACGGTAAGCTTAACAAGGTCCGTCAATTCGGTTTCAAGTGCCAACCACATTTTTTGCTGCAATTCCGTAAACCCACCACTGTACATCATTCGATCATATTCTTCGTCATAGACCTGACCATTACTCACTTCCATGTCCATATATTCCTCGTCTTCGTTCGATTCATCAGATTTTCCATTGTGCTTATTGAAGCGCCTTTTCATTTCTTCTAATTCTTGATCTCTCGTGGTTTTATGTCCTTTTGAAGTGGTGGTCGTCTTTCCGTTTGCCTGATTAAATTTATTTTTCATTTTAGCCAATTCCGCATCTTCTTCTGTTTCTCTTCTAAAAATGACACTGCTATTCTTTTGCTTCTTAATAAACGCTCCTCGCAATTCTTCTATTTCTTCTCCCTCTAAAAACTGATCAGGTAACGCTCTATGTTCTAATTTTCGTTGGCGTAATTGTTCCTTCTTTCTTTCAAGATCAACAAGCTGCTGATCAATTTTTACCAGTCGAAGTTGCAGACTACCTTCAGTTCCTTTTTTTGTAATCATTGTTCCTTCTGACTGAGCAGTAAAGTCATCCACTGACTTAGGAATTGTGTTTTCTGGAATATTATTTTCAGATAAATCTATTACACCACTTCTTCCGACTTCACCATTTATAGCAATAAGATTATCGGGTAAACTTATCTGGTAAATATCATTATTTCCCGCTTTATTTTTCCCACTAAAAACCGCATAAACATCGTCGGAAGTTATAGATATTTTTTCGTTATTAGTTTCATCATTTATCTCGTTACCAAGGTTGGTTGGTGTTGACCAATTATTCCAAGTATCATCTTTTCTTCGACTTACGAAAAAATCTTGCCCACCCATTCCTCCATGTCCATTGCTAGAGAAATAGAGTGTTTTACCATCGGCAGATAGACAAGCACTCGTTTCATCATCATCCGTATTAATTGTCGTTCCAAGACTTTTTAGTTCCGTCCACTTTCCATTGAGTCGTTGATACGTTACCTGTAAGTCAAATCCATTATCTGGTGTTTTGATGGCAATTAAAATTGTTGTACCATCTTCATTAATAAATGTATGACGGAGTTCACGGTCTGTAGGTAAGTTGGTATTTAATCGTTTAGGACGAGACCAACTTCGGCCATTTTTTTTTGTAACAAAAATATTATTATTGTCGGTCTGTTCGCGACCCATTTTGAGAAACAATTGTTGTCCATTTTTGCCTACTCCAATCACTTGATTCTCTTGTCGATTATTGATCGGTGCTCCTAAATTAACTGCCGTGCTCCAGCTATCTTCTCCTAAGCGCTTACTGACCCAGATATCACCTTCTCCCATATTATCTATGTGATTGTGGCGAACAAAATAAAGCGTTTGGCCATCTGCCGAAAGTTGTGGAAGTACTTCTGCCGAACTACTATTGACCTCTGTTCCTAAATTTCCTTCCTTTTCCTTGAGTTCTCTAGGCTCGGAAGTGTAGAGTTCTGTTTCACTAGAAATACCAATCGCATCAATTCGGTTATAACCTTTGACGGATCGTGTGTCTAATTCTAATTTTAGAGAAGCGACTTTTTTTCTAGTCAATGGAAATTGATAGGTAAAGGCCCGATTGGGTAATAATAGGTTTCGAGGATATTTATTTTCGTAAATCAAACTTTCTGTACCGTCTGTAAAAAAAGCAGTCAGTCGAAAGATAGCACCTGGATTACTAGCCTCCGAAACGATGATTTGTCGAGTCCGAATAGGAAAGGCAAAACTAACATGAATAAACTCTCCTCTCACCAAGCCTTCTTTTTTCGGCGTCCATGAGAGATCTTGATCTTGTTGTTCGATGGCATCTGGTGCGCCCAGTGCCTGTACAGCAGAATTATTTAGTTCGCTAGAAAAATCGATTATCTGATCCGCCCACACAACCTCCTGACCTGATGCAAACAGGCAGAGTATTAAAGGTAATATTGAAAAATAATATTTAAGAAGTTTCATTTCCAATGTATTGAACTAACAGTTGCAAGTTATACTTATAACGCAGAATAAGTCTATCTAGTTTTTGACGACAAAAATAGGCTTACGTTACATCGTCAGCGTTTTTCTAACCTGCTGCAGACAAGATAGTCAATAAAACAAAAAAATGCACAAATAAATAGGTAATCTAGGCTTTTGTTATTAGAATTTCCCGCGAAGTGTGAGAATGAAATTCCTACCTGGAGCACTGATCCCAGAAGAGAAAGGTAAGTAATGTAAATCCATCAGATTTTCTACGGCTAAATTAACGGTAATCTTCTGACTAAGTTTAAATGAAGAATAGATATTATAAGTTGTCCAGCCAAGCGATCCAATATGTTGGATTTCATTATCTTCTCCAATAGTATAAGGTGTAAATTCTATATTATCTGAACTACCACCTCGATCTAAGATAAGATTCTTACTGGCGTCATAATTAGCAGAAGTTACTGCGTATTCACTCAATGGCTTAGCTGCTGCAAAACGAGCAACTCCTTCAATCTTAAAGCCTCCTTTTTTAAATAATAGTCCGACTTGTCCATAACGAGGAGGAATATGAGCCAATGGTACTAAAGTGTCCAAAGGTGGAACCGTACCATCCGGCGAATCAATAATTAGCTGACTACGTCCTTTTGTATAATTCATGCCTGCTCTAAAACGCCAGTTATCTCTTATTTTAAATTCAACATTTCCAGATACTCCATAAACAATCGCATAATTCTGATTAACGTTTTGTTGGACATTGAATAATGGATTCGGTTCATTTTCTACAATGATCGTACTATCTCCATTAGGTTGAGTACCCAATCGTCGCACAATTGCGTCTCGGAGATATGTATAAAAACCTGTTCCACTCAATCGGAAAGATTTTCCTCCGTCTGCAGTCGCTCTTCCAAATTCTTTACCTAGTGTCAATTCTCCACTAATGGAACGTTCTGGTTTTAGATCTGTATTCGGTAAAACAGCATATTGATTTTTCACCCTGAGTTTTGCAAAATCATCAATATTAGGTGATCGAAATGCTGTAGAAGCCAAGGCTCTAAATTGCCATTTATTTTTAGTGTTAATGGTAAATCCTGCTCCCCAAGTTAGGTCGTCATTTTTTGATCGGATACCATCGGTAACATATGCTTCAGGCCATTCGATTAAATCAAGATCGGCTGAATCATACTTAGCAAAAAGGTTAACCATAGAATAACGAGCACCAGCATTGAAAACAAAAACGGAATCCCGCGAACGAACTTTATAGTTGATATATCCGCCTGTTGCGGTCGTAGTGCTATAATCACTGGGATAACGAGTAAAGACCCCGCCTCTCGAAACCAGTCCAGTGGTCATGTGAATTTTCCCAGCATCAGAATAGACTTGATTATAGGAACCATCCAGTCCATAGGATAGCGTATGCGTTCCTTTTTTATTTAAATTTTTATCAAAATCTGCCGTTAAACTATAGACAAATACTTCTTCATTGTTAAAGGTTCTTTGAGATCCTGCAAATTTTCTTTTTAGTCGATCCTCATCCAATTTTTGAAAAGCACCGATGATGGTTCCTTTATCATAAAGGAATTTCGGTTTTAGCATTCTTATTTTCAAAGAGGATAAAAATCTTTTTTGTGGTCCATAATACCATTCTGACCATTTAAGCTCACGAGCTGATCCTAAAGTATCCTGAAGGTTATCAAAACGTGGAACATTGGTAGAAGTGGAATATTGAACATTTAAAACAAAGTATAGACTATCGCTTGGTTGGTATTTGACTTTTTGAAGTAAATCAAATTGGCTATAACCTGTTGATCTTTGAATGTCTTGACTTTGCCATGGGCCAGCAATCTGATCTTGGCCTTCAATTCTTAATTGTGAATAAGGTCGAATACCTAAGTTTGGAAATTCCGCAGGTCGCTTCCCACCAACTCTTAGATCTCCGTAATTAGCGAATGTTAAACTGGTCATCGTTCCCCATTCTCGACTACGATAATCAAGATCTAGGTGCATTGCTTTTTCTTTGTTGGCACTAGAAAATCGCGTATACGCTCCAGCTGCCATCTTGCTTTCACC
Source organism: uncultured Saprospiraceae bacterium (assembly GCA_937995675.1). Lineage (GTDB taxonomy): Bacteria > Bacteroidota > Bacteroidia > Chitinophagales > Saprospiraceae > JALZUU01. Next base: position 1,467 of record CALKJE010000113.1, on the reverse strand, counting down.
AGCAGAAAGATCGTAAAGAATTTTTGGATCACGCGTTCTAAAATGAACAACACCACCCAAAGCATCACTTCCATACATCAACGAACCTGGTCCGTAGATCACCTCTGCCTGATCAATAATCGCATTATCTATGGTAATAGAATTTTGTAGATGACCTGATCGGTAGATCGCATTATTCATTCTAACACCATCTATTACCAATAATAATTTATTGGCTTCAAAACCACGAATAATCGGACTTCCTCCTCCCAATTGAGACTTTTGTACAAATACGTCTGCATTGGCTGCTAATGCATCTGCAGCAGTTTGTGAATTGGTAAAAGCAATTTGCTCTTGGGTAACCCGTTCTACAACGTATGGGATTTCTTCAACTGGATCATCTCGACGTCCAACAACAACGATACTATCCACCAAATTAGTAGCCGCAAACATTTTTACTTTTCCACCATCTCTACGCAATTCAAAATAAGGAATTCTTTGTTCCTCATATCCGACATAAGAAAAGTTAACTATTTCTCGATGAGATAACATTGGTAGTTCAACCTGTCCATTTATATCTGTAAATCCAACGAATTTCTGATCATCTGTAAAGATAGAAACACCAACCAGCTCTTCGCCGTTAACACCATCTGTTACGGTGATCGTCAAATCATCGTCATCAAAATTTATTCGAAAATTAGCAGAAAGGTGATTGCAAGGAAAGAGCAGGACCACGACCATCGGAATGGTGCATAGTTTACAGAAAGATACCTTAGAAAATGTGAAAAAATTCCCTAACATTTACTGTGCTTGGCCCACAGGGAGGTTCGTTTTATCTAAATTTTTATTAATTGATAATCTCATTATAAAAACTTGGATAAACTCCTATCCTTTGGGGAGTTTAATGACGAAGGTCGTGCCTCCACCAACAACTGAACTTTTTACAAATATCCTGCCAGAGTGATAGGATTCTATAATACGTTTAGCCAGTGAAAGACCAAGCCCCCAACCTCTTTTTTTAGTGGTAAAACCTGGTTCAAATACCGTCTTAAGTTTATTGGATGGTATTCCCTTACCCGTATCACTGATTTCTACACATACAAACTTATCTTCTTCCATTACACTGGCCGATATTTTACCTTTTCCATCCATCGCATCTAGGGCATTTCGCAATAGATTTTCTATAACCCAAGCAAATAGAGGAGAGTTGAGTTTTACCTCCATTTTTTGATCTGGAGAAGGGAAATCAAATACCGTTTTTCGACTAGCACGACGTTGCATATAATTGCGACACGCTTCTAATTATTCATAAATATTAACAGCATTGAGTTTTGGTTCTGACCCAATTTTAGAAAATCGATCTGCAATAAGATTTAGTCGATCTACATCATTTCCTAGTTCGTCCAATACTTCCTGTACTTCTTCTTCCTCTGGCTTCAGCATCCGTAGATGATCGATCCAGCCAATAATCCCGGATATCGGAGTACC
>CALKJE010000112.1 GCA_937995675.1 uncultured Saprospiraceae bacterium | reverse complement strand
GTGGTCGATAATCAATCACGGCATTTTGAACCATCAGTTCTAAAGCCTTTCTAACATCCGGCAATTCCATATTTAGAATTCTTGCCAGCTTCCCTTCGAAAAAAGTAACATCATTATTAAAAGCTCCTTGAAAATTCTGTAATATTTTTTTAATAACATATTCCATTTTACGATTACGAAGCGTGTAATCATAGAGTTCTTCTTTATTGACAATAAACCGAATACTGGCAGGTCGAAAGACAGACTCGGTAAGTACCAGCCATTCGGATTGTTCTAAAATCTTTAAGCTGCTATAAGTTGTCATTATATTCAACTTATAAATTTCTACAAATTCCGTTAGATCAAAATCAAAACTATCTCCTAGTCCACTACCAACGGCCAATTGGAAATAAGCAGCCAAAGATTGATATACTTTTTTGATTTCAGAGATCGGCGGAAAAGCGGTCTGGTAATAGTGCTCTAATTTTTTTCGATCTTCGTCCATGTGTAGCAATACCGCGTATGCCTTTTTTTCATCTCGTCCTGCTCGTCCTGCTTCTTGAAAATAAGCTTCTAAACTTTCAGGTAAAGCCAGATGCAATACAATACGGACATCGGGCTTATCGATTCCCATACCGAAGGCGTTGGTCGCCACAATAATTCTAACTTTATTATCAATCCAAGCTTCCTGAATAGCGGTCCGCCGCTCGGTATCTAATCCTGCATGATAATAAACTGCCGAGATATTATTCTTAGCTAGATGTACGGCGATTTCCTGACTCCGTTTTCGACTACGAACATAGACGATTCCGGATCCAGGAACACTGTTGAGAATCTCTCGCATTCGACGTAGTTTGTCTTCTTCTTGAAAAACAACGTAGGCAAGATTACTACGAGAAAAGCTTTTTTGAAGGACGTTTTCTTTTTTGAAAAGCAATTTTTCCTGAATGTCTTGGACTACTTCGGGTGTTGCGGTCGCGGTTAAGGCGATAATGGGTACTTCAGGAAGGATCGTTCTTATTTCGGCAATCTTTAGGTAGGAAGGTCGGAAGTCATATCCCCATTGAGAGATACAATGTGCTTCGTCGACTGCGATCAGGTTTACGTGCATCTGTCGCAATCGGACATTCATCAATTCGGTGGTCAACCTTTCAGGAGAAACATAAAGAAGTTTAACTTCCCCATAAATACAATTATCCAAAATCCGATCAATATCTGCATGCCTCATTCCACTATAAATAGCGACGGCCGAAACCCCTCGCTTAACTAAATTAGCTACCTGATCTTTCATTAAAGCAATCAGAGGAGAGATCACCAAGCAAATACCTTCTTGATAGAGGGCTGGTACTTGAAAGCAGATAGATTTTCCACCTCCGGTCGGTAATAAAGCCAGCGTATCTTTCCCTTCGAGTACGGACGAGATAATCTCCTCCTGTAGCGGACGAAAATGCTCGTAGCCCCAATATTCCTTTAGTGTATTCCTGATGCCAGTTTGGTGATCCAAGGTTGCCTTTGATTTAATTGACTCAAAGTTACGTGGATTAAACTAAAGGTGGAGAATATATTTGCCAATAAAAAAAATCCTGAAAGATCGTATCAATCTTCAGGATTTAATGCTTTGATTTTTTAGGCGTATGGTGTTGTTAAAAAACGGAATAATCACTGGGTCCTCCTCCTAGGTTAAGAATATTGGAAATATTAAATCCAAAATTTATCCCAAAGAAATAGTATAAATCTTTGGCATTGGGATTACCTCTTTGGGAACCTTCAGCAGGAAATGGTAGCGGTTCTCCTTGCGCATCTACTCTTCTGAAGGAAAGTGTGGCAGCAAGTGGGTCTAATTCTGCCAATCTGTTAAGATCAGGATAGCTACCACTGACATCATCGAGGTAATCTGTAAAGGTCTTTCGAATTCCAAATTCTAACCCTATGGTATTATAATCAGATACTTTGAGCTCTATTCCAATCCCAGCAGGTATCGATACTTGAAATCTTTTGTAAGGACTTACTCCACTTCCTTCCAGAAATTGCCCCTCCGTCCCGAGTGGTGCTAGGGCATAAAAACGATCTACATAAAATGCTTCCGGATTAAACGTAAACCCATTGATTCCTCCCATCAAATATGGAGAAATTATCTTTTTCTCTCCATATATAATGGTTAAAGGATGAAACTCTGCTTGGAGACCAAAATCCAAGATATCTGATCGAAAATTAAGATTACGACGACGACGGTTAGTACCCACATTCGAATTCAGATCTTCCCCTGAAATAGTTCCTTTCGTAACTGAGGCTCGAAGTGTTAAATAATCTAAAATCGGATACTTTATAAAGCCACCAAAAGCAACTTTACTTTCCCCAAAAAGAAAATGGGTAGGTTGTAAATCTCCTTGATAATTCGATGCCCCGAGAAAAAATCCGGCTTCCAGATTTTGTCCATTGATGGAAAACCCACCCAATAAGATACATAAACAGCTTAGAAGACAATTCTTCATATTAATTTTTTTCGTACAAAATTGATGATTAAAACTTGCAGACAGGAGGGAATTGAAAGTCTACAAACCTTAATATTCAAATAGTATTCCAATTCTTTTGTGACAAAAAGGCGGGTTTTACAAAGAAAACTTAGATTATGTAGATTTGAAAATCCTAATTTTGAAGTTGTTTGATTTACGGTAACTTCTCGGCTGATTCAATTGTTGGGGTTCAACTAAAATAGCCCTCCTTTTTGTCTAAAAAGAGGGCTATTCAGCGATTTATTTTAAATAGTTCGAATAATAGTATATAGTATTATGTATAAGAAGCTGTTTAGAGTTTCTCAACCTATTTTTTTTCTAAAAAGTCGGACATCCAGTTTTACTTCTACGTCTTCCTCGACTTCCTACTAATCCATTGTCCAGAAAGTTATAAGAAATAGTCAATCCTGCAAAGAAATAATAGTCATTAACACCTGCATTCCCTCTGTTGGTACCAGCTGCCCTACCATCTAAGGAGCGATCAGAAAGATCCGCAACTATTTCTCCTCCATTTTCCAGTAAGAGCTCTCGACCAGGATAAGTAAGGCTTACATCATCAATATAATCAGTAAAAGTAATCCGAAGGCCACCTTCGAGCCCTACATTCCAGGCATCATTTAAGGCATATTTAATACCTAAACCAACTGGTACAGCAAATTGGGTTAAATTGTAAGGTGCACGGTCCGGAAATGCAGTCAAACCTTGTCCTTCGGTCCCAAGAGGTTGTAAATCAACGGTTTGCCCCTCATATACGGTGGTTGGATTAAACTTAAAGAGGGCAACTCCCGCAAAAACAAACGGAGAAAAGACTCTTTCCAAATTATATGGTTGATATCCAAGGATGTTAAACTCACCAGTCAAGGCAAATTCTAGTACATTGGTGGTAAAATTTAAATTACGATTGGCTCTTTCTGCCCCATCTTCGCCTGATAACCTTCCATAATTAACAGAAGCTCGGGCAGCTACATAATTATTGATATTATAGCGTAAGAAACCACCACCACCAAAATTTACCTGATCTAGCCGACCACCTACGGTTGAAACCGTTAAATCTCCTTCGTAGTAAGAAACCCCTATATTCGCCCCTACTTCAAAATGTTGAGCAGAAACAAAAAATGGGAAGATAGCAATAAGGAAAATTATTAAATTTTTCATGTAAGCAACTTAGAGGATTATAAATAGGTCTTTAACGGGGTTGTCGTTCTTAGAGATTGTCTGAACTTAATAAACGGTTCACAAAATTCGTTATTTTTATAATATAACGCAAAAGCACCGGTTTGGTACTATATAAACTATCTTATTTATCAAAAAATTGGACCAATTTGGACATTTGATCTTTAAAATACGAAAGCCAAGGCCCTATTCGTTTAAATTTTTAACTAATTTTACGATTTTACCAATTGTAATTTTTCTAACTTAACTTATAATAATGAAAATCAAATCGCTATTTATTGCCGGTTTTATGTCAGCAGGTCTATTTGTGACTGCTCAGGACGCTGCTCCCGAAAACTGGTTTAATCTGGATAAGAGCCAAGATAATGTGGCTGGTGTAAGCACCGAAAAAATGTATAAGGAACTGCTCAAAGACCGCGCTTCACAAACTGTGATCGTTGCAGTTATTGATTCTGGTGTAGATCCTAGACACGAAGACCTAAAGTCTGTTATGTGGATTAACGAAGATGAAATTCCTGATAATGGAATTGATGATGATAAAAACGGATATATCGATGATATCAACGGTTGGAATTTTATTGGTGGAAAAAACGGAGAAAACGTCAACCACGAAACCTTAGAAATTACTCGACTCGTCGCTCATTACCAAAAGAAATTTAAAGGTAAAGATGCTTCTGCCCTTTCTAAAAAAGAAAAGAAAGAATACGATCGTTACAAAAAACTTGAAAAAGAGATCAATGACAAACGTGATAAAATAGAACAACAAGGAATGGGCTATATTATGTTTGCTTCAGCTATCAAAAAAATCAAAGCTGGTGTTGGAAAAGATAATATCTCTGTTGATGATCTAAAAGGTTTTAAAACCGAAGATGAAGAAGTAGCAAATATGCTTCCTAGATTAATTGATATCATGGATAAGCAAGGCGCTTCTTTTGAAGAAATCGAAGGAGAAATCGCTGGTGCTTCTGATTATTTCAGTGGTCAATTAAACTACTACTATAATACAGAATACGATCCACGATCTGTGGTGGGAGATGATTATAGCAACTCTTATGACCGTAACTACGGTAACGCTGACGTACAAGGACCAGATGCGATGCACGGTACACACGTTGCAGGTATCATCGCTGCTGCTCGAGATAACGATCTAGGGATCAAAGGAGTAGCTAATAATGTAAAAATTATGTCTGTACGTGCAGTACCAGATGGTGACGAGCGTGATAAAGATGTAGCTGCGGCTATCGTTTATGCTGTTGATAACGGAGCTTCTATTATCAATATGAGTTTTGGGAAAGGTTATAGCTGGGATAAAGAAGTAGTAGATAAAGCCGTTAAATATGCGGCTAAAAAAGACGTACTGCTTGTACACGCTGCTGGAAATAGCTCTCTAAATACAGATGAGGAAGATAACTTCCCAAATGACCGTTACCAAAAACGTGGTTGGTTCCGAAAGAAAATGGCTAAGAACTGGTTAGAAATTGGTGCTTTGTCTTGGAAGCCAGGAGAAGATGCAGTTGCTTCTTTCTCTAACTACGCAAAAGGAAATGTTGATCTATTTGCACCAGGTTACCAAATCAACTCTACTACTCCAGACCAAGGTTATCAGGCATTAAGTGGTACTTCTATGGCAGCTCCAGTTACCGCTGGTGTGGCAGCAGTACTTCGTTCTTACTTCCCTGCCCTAACTGCTGAACAAGTAAAAGACATTATGATGTCTACGACTACTCCAGTGAAGCAAAAAGTCAAAAAACCAGGCCATAAGGATGGTGATGCTTTAGTTGACTTTAGCTCACTTAGTAAGTCTGGCGGTGTCGTAAATGCTTACTTAGCAGTACAAAAAGCCATGATGACAAAAGGTAAAAAGAAAATAAAAAAGAGTGCTAACACTGCTCGTCCTTAACTTTTGATACAATCCTATTTTGAGGATTTAAAGGAGATACGAACTTAGGTTTGTATCTCCTTTTTTTGTCTTCTACCATAGCCCTTCAACAAAAACTCATTGAGGTAATTATTTTTAAAAAATTAACTTTTAAAGTTTGCAAAATCCAAAAACAAAAACGATGTTTGCGTTCTTATTTTTAATCAGTCTAAATAAGCATAAGTAAGTTCTAAAATAACAACCAACATGAATTACCTCAAAAATTTTCGACCTTTTTACGGCCTTTTAGCCATCGCAATGGTCTTAGCAATGAGTGCCTGTAAGGATGACAAAAACGATGATAGTGCTTTAACGCTGGTGGTGGATGAAACCATTTCTGCGGTTAGAGCAAATACCGTAACCATTAATATTACTGGTTTTGCAGAAGCACGGGCAGGCAGTTTGACAGCAACTTTAGATGGAGGAACGGCGGAAGAATTACTAACTACTTCTTCAAATACAGAAGTTGAAACTACTTACGATTTTACCATTCCAGCCGATGCAAAATTATCCGATACTTACTCTATCACCTTTGAATTGATAGACATTACTCTTCAGAGAACCTCTGCTACTACTTTGATTAGCGTAGAACCGCTTTTAGCTACTACGCCTAGTACTTACGGTTTTGAAAGAGACGGAAATACAACCGTTTCATATTCTGGTCAAAACGAACGCCTTGATATGGTAAAAGCGATGAAAACTTACCTTGTGCAAGGAGACAAAAGAGAAACTACCATCTCTGCAGCGACGTTAAATGATGCTTACGCAAATGTGGGAGACAACGGTAATGGATTTTTCGATTTTACATCGACTAAACAATTAAAGGATAAAACCTTTGCTCCGGATCTTGATAATAATTTTATGGAAAATCTATTTGCTGAAGCAGAAGCAGTAAGCCAAGCTGGAACTAACGCAAGTAATGGTGTTGCTGGATTTATCGAAAGAGAAAACAGCGGTAGCACTATCATGGTAGATGCCAATGGCCGCGAGTTTACCCAATTGATTGAAAAGGGTTTGATGGGAACGGTCATGTATAATCAGATTTACAATACCTACTTTTCGGATGGCCGAACTGGGGATGATGTTGAAAATACAACACTTAGAGAAGGAACGAATTATACCGATTTAGAACACCATTGGGATGAGGCATTTGGATATTTCAATCCACCATTGGATTTCTCGTCAAACTGGCCAGAAGCTCGTGAAGATGAAGTTCGTTACTGGAGCGATTATTCTAACGTCGTAGATCCATTCATCAGAAGTAATGATGAAATTATGAATGCTTTTCTGATTGGTAGAACAGCCATCGTAAACAACGATTTAATTGGAAAAAATACACAACGCGCTATTTTATTCGAAAAACTTGAACTAGTTGCTGCTGCCACCAGTATTCATTATATCAATGAAAGTCTTAAACACTTAAATGATGGACAAATTGGAGAAGCATTCCATACCTTGAGTGAGGCTTGGGCTTTCGTAAATGCACTTATTTATAGTCCAAACAGAAGAATCTCTCTAGACCAAATTGAGACCATCAAAGAAACAGATCTAGGAGCTAATGGTAATTTTTGGAATGCTACTGCCGTAGATCTTAATCGCGCCAAAGATACGCTGGTAGGCATCTTTACAGAGTTAGAAGACGTCAAAGATCAGCTTTAGTCCTATTTTTGTTATTTGTATGGGCGTTTTGTAAAACGCCCATACAAATACCTAAAAAAAATGTCTTTTTTCCTTGCAAAAACCAAGTCCATAAGCTACATTTGCAGCGTTATTTTTAAAAAGTCTAAATAAGCATAAGCTACTAGAATTTTTCAATCACAAGTCCAAAATCAATCAGATATGAAGTGTTCCTTGCTCGCATTATTGGTTTGTTTTTTAATTAGCTGTGAGACGCAGCCTGAGACACCAGATCCAAATACGATGGTCGATCTTGCTGAGTTACGACAAGAGATTGCCATTCATCTGACTAACAACCTGATTGTTCCGGCTTACCAAGATTTAAGTGAAAAATCAGTGGCGCTTAATCAAGCTGCTTCTGCATTTTCAACAGATATCAATGAAGAAAAGCTGAATGATTTAAAAATTGCCCACCAAGCTTTTTGGAACTGTTGGCAAAAAACTTCTCTATATTATTTTGGACCGATCGTCAACAATGGATTACGTGCTGGAATCAATACCTACCCGACTGATCCTGAAAAAATTGAAGCAAATATTCTCACTGGAACTTATCAAATAGGTAGCCTTGGAAATCTAGATGCGGAAGGTCTACCTGCTTTAGATTATTTATTGAATAATGAAGATGGAATTATGCCACTTGGTGAATTCACTCAAGAAAGACTTGATTATATTGCTACCCTAACCACGGCCATTTTAGAACAAGTACAAAACGCTGAAGCAGATTGGAACAATGGTTCTTTTAAAGACAATTTTACAGGAACGGATGCAACAGGAACAGATGTAGGAAGTGCGATGGGTTTGATTGTAAATGGCATTGATCTACATTTTCAACGATTCGTTCGAGATGGTAAAGTTGCTATTCCGGCTGGGCTGCGAAGTGCAGGTGTTGCTCGACCACATTCGGTGGAAGCACGTTATGGAAAATATTCTACCAGCCTTTTACTATCCTCTCTAAATGCTTATAAAGATTATTTTAATGGAAAAAGTATTATCCGAAATGATGGTCCTTGTATTTTAGAATATCTTCGACAAATTGATCAACCAGTTTTAGCGGATCAGATCGACAATCATTTTACGATCTTAATTGATAAAGTAGAATTATTAGATGCTTCTATTGCAGACCAAATTGAAATTGACAACGAAGCTTTAGTTGAGGTCTTTCTTTCCATGCAAGATTTAGTAGCAATTTTCAAATCTGATATGGCTTCTGTCATGGGAATTTCTATTACCAACCAAGACAACGACGGAGATTGATAGAATGAAGTTGTTTAATAATTCCAAAAGCAGCCGAGAGTTAGAGAAAATTATTCAAATTTAGCCTCTTTTTTGAGTGAATAGCCGCGCTATTGACGAAAAAAAAGGCGACGAGATGAAGAATTTTATCAGCTCGTAGGCAATTTGGGAGTTTTTAAACAACTTCAATATTAACGCATGAAGCAATACCATCCAACCCAGCTTATTCCGACGGCTCCACTGGTTCACTTCCGGATACTGTTTGGGTTGATGATGGCGCTAAGTGTGGTGCGTTTTTATTATCATGGTTGGATCGAAAGCCTTTACATTGAACCCGTTTATTTTTTCTCCTATTTTGATTGGTTAGTTCCTCCTGGTTCTACTGGAATTTATCTTTTATTTGGTACGGTCTTTTTGAGTGCATTGGGCATTATGCTCGGCTTGTTTTATCGACAAAGTGCCTGCTTGTTTTTCCTCAGTTTTACTTATATCGAATTGATTGATAAAACCAATTATCTCAATCATTATTATTTTGTTAGCCTGATTGGATTTATTTTAATTTTTCTTCCCGCTCATCGAGATTTTTCAATAGATGCGATTCGATTGCCTAAAATAAAAAGATTAGAGATCCCACGTTGGACAACCGATTTGATCAAATTTCAATTAGCGCTTGTTTATATTTTTGCAGGGATTGCCAAGCTAAATCCTGATTGGTTATTTCGAGCCATGCCTCTAAAACTTTGGTTACCAGCACAAGCGCATGTTCCGATTATTGGTCCTTTGTTGAGTTATGAGATTACGCCTTTTCTATTTAGTTGGGGAGGAGCACTTTATGATTTATTTCTTGTTTTCTTTTTGCTCTATCGCCCTACCCGATGGCTGGCATATTTGGCAGTAGTTGTATTTCATATTCTAACCGCTATGTTATTTCCAATTGGTATTTTTCCATACGTCATGATCATTTCTACGCTGATCTTTTTTTCGCCGGAAGCACACCAAAATATTTTAAATAAAATCAAAAAATGGGTTGGCTCAATTAAGCCTGTCTTTTTGCCGCCCGCGCCTATAATCCTAAAGGATGGCCAGCGCTCAGACACACATCAGGAGACATCTTCCAAAAACAGAGTTGAGGGTAAGTCCAAAAATTATACTTACTCGACGATGTGGTCTTGGAAAAATTTAAAGCCTTTCTTGATTTGCTTTATCATCATCCAACTGGTTATTCCTTTTCGGTATCTCGCTTATCCGGGACATTTATTTTGGACGGAACAAGGATATCGATTTTCGTGGCGAGTCATGCTAATGGAAAAAGCGGGATACACGACCTTTACCGTGGCAGATGAATTGGGTAAAAAAACCGAGTGGATCAATAATCGAGATTATTTGACAGCTCAACAAGAAAAAATGATGAGTACCCAACCTGATATGATCTTGCAATTTGCCCATCATATCGCCGAGGTTTATCAAGAGAAAGGCTATCAAAATCCGGTTGTTCATTGTCAAAGCAGAGTAACCTTAAACGGGACTTTAAGTCAACCTTTTGTAGATCCAAAAGTCAACTTAGCGGCGATAGATCGGGATTGGAAACATAAATCTTGGCTACTTCCTTTTGATCCTAATTTTGGCAAAAAAACTTCCTCTGAAAACTAACCACCAACTGATGAAGAAAAGATTCTTTTTAATAAATACTATTATTCTGATTACCCTATTTTTAAATGCTGGGGCAATTGCGCAAAATAATTTTTCGATTAGTGGCCAAGTCATTAATCCAATAGTAAACAAAACAATTCCGGGTACTACCCTCTTTATTCCTTCTCTAGAAAAAGGCACTGTAGCAGATGAAAATGGTAATTTTAAAATAGAAAATCTAACCACCGGATCTTATGCTATTCGTTTAAGTTCAATAGGCTTTCAAGACACCATCTATACTTTTAAAATTATCGAACAGTCTTTAACAATGGACTTTTTTATGGTACCATCAGTTACCGATCTGAAGTCGGTTTACATCACTGACAAACGTGGTATGGCTCCAGGAATTCAACGTCTTCGACAGGTAGAAAATAATGCGATTTATGCCTCTAAGAAAAATGAACTAATCCAGCTAGCTAGACTCACCGCCAATAAAGCGACCAATAATAGTCGTCAAGTTTATGCCAAAGTCTCGGGACTTAACATCTGGGAAAGTGATGGTGCTGGAATCCAACTTGGTATCGGTGGACGGGGACTTAGTCCGAGTCGAAATGCGAATTTTAATACTCGACAAAATGGCTATGATATCAGCGCAGATGCTTTAGGTTATCCGGAAAGTTATTACACGCCACCGGTCCAAGCCATCGAGCGAATTGAGGTGGTTAGAGGAGCCGCTTCGTTACAGTTTGGAACGCAGTTTGGCGGGATGCTAAACTTTAAATTTAAAGAAGGTCCTAGGGATAAAAAATTGGGTGTAGAGACGATGCAAACCATTGGTTCTTTTGGATTATTTTCTTCTTTTAATAGTTTGGGAGGAACGGCTGGGAAGGTAAAATACTATGGTTTTTATCAGTATAAACGCAGTGATGGTTGGCGACCAAATTCTGGACTGGAACAACACACCGCTTATCTAAGTGCAAACATTCAAGTTTCTGAAAAATTCTCCATTCGTCCGGAATATACCCATACAAATTATCTCGCTCAACAGCCTGGTGGATTGACCGATGCGCAATTTGAAATGGACCCGCGACAATCGAATCGTACTCGAAATTGGTTTGCCGTAGACTGGAATTTATTCGCGTTAAAACTGCAGCTAAAAGCAACAGAAAAGTTACGCATCAATAGTCAGTTTTTTGGATTGATCGGAGGTCGTGATGCGATCGGTAACTTAAGCAATATCACACAAGTAGATTTTTTAGAGAATCGAGATTTTCTAAGTGATGATTTTAAAAACTGGGGAAATGAAACGCGGCTGATCTGGCAGTATTCCACTTTTGAACAACCAAGTACTTTGCTAGTTGGTGGACGATATTATCAAGGACTTACGCTAAGATTGCAAGGCGAAGGCGATGCGACGGATCAACCGAATTTCAGCTATTTAAATCCAGAGAATTTAGAAGGTTCTGATTTTGATTTACCGAGTAAGAATATCAGCTTATTTGCGGAAAATGTTTTTAATTTTTCTGAAAAATGGAGTGTAACACCGGGATTTCGATATGAATGGATTCGGACAGAAGCGAATGGTTATTTTACACAAATCACTAAGGACTTAGCCGGTAATATCATTTCGCAAGAGCGTTTTGATGAAGATAAAAGCAATCAACGTCAATTTATCTTTTTTGGAATTGGTAGTAGTTTTAAACTAAATGATCGGACGGAATTTTATACTAATTTTTCTCAGAATTATCGAGCCATTAATTTTAATGATATTCGAGTAAATGTGGGGAGCTTGGTCGTTGACGAAAACCTGAAAGATG
>CALKJE010000111.1 GCA_937995675.1 uncultured Saprospiraceae bacterium | reverse complement strand
GCACAACCAGGGGAATTCACTTTAAGAGCTTTTTTGAATGGACAAATGGATTTGTCACAAGCCGAAGCTGTAGCCGATTTAATCGCTTCTAATTCTGAAGCAGCTCATGGTATAGCGATGCAACAAATGCGGGGCGGTTTTTCTGATGAAATTCAAAAATTGCGACAAGAGTTATTAGACTTTGCCAGCTTGATTGAATTAGAATTAGATTTTTCAGAAGAAGATGTGGAATTTGCTAACCGCGACGCTTTAAAAGAATTGGTTACAAAAATTCGAGGTATCCTTCGTCGATTATTAGATTCTTTTCAATTGGGTAATGTCATCAAAAACGGCGTAAGTACCGTCATCGCAGGACGCCCAAATGCCGGTAAATCAACTCTCCTAAATTCTCTCCTAAACGAAGAACGCGCCATTGTCAGTGAGATCGCTGGGACAACCCGTGATACGGTAGAAGAAAAATTAAATATCAAAGGCATCGAATTTCGACTCATTGACACAGCAGGTATTCGGAAGGCACAAGATCAGATCGAAAAGATTGGGGTAGAGCGTACCATTGAAAAAATTGCAGAATCCACCGTAGTGATTTATGTCTTCGACGTCATCGAATCTGAACCCGCTGATTTATGGAATGATATAGATCGATTTTTACAAGGTAGCAAAGTCTTAACCGCAAAAAGTAAGCAACTCTTTGTCGCCAATAAAATGGATCTCAATCCATACACAAAACCAGAAGATTATTATAAAGAAGGATTGATCGGCCCCGAAAATCTAATCACCGTCTCCGCCAAAAATCAGATGAATATTGAATATCTAAAAACCCATCTTTTTAATTTAGTTATCGATAATCCCGACCTGATGGACAGCACCATCGTCACCAATTCTCGTCACTATGAAGCATTAACTGGCGCAGACGAAAGTTTACAAACCGTATTAAACGGCATGGAAAGCGGTATCACTTCTGACTTTATCGCGATGGATATTCGTCGTGCGTTACAGCACTTGGGAGAGATCACGGGGGAGGTGAGTACGGATGATTTGTTGGGGAATATTTTTGGGCGGTTTTGTATTGGAAAGTAGGCCCCAACCACAAAATCCACCAAGCAAAATCTTACCAAGCTTTAGCATATTTCTCTGTGTTAGAATTTTTTTAAAAAATAAAATAAAAAAAATTTCCCCTCCGGGAACTAATCCCTCCCTTCTCCGGTTCTCCCTATACAACAACAAAAAATATTTTAAAAAAATAACAACATGATTTTTTCTTTACTACATCTCTGTCACGCTTTATATCGGTCACTGACCGACACATAAAAGGTATGCGATCAACAGAGGTTTTGTAAACAAAAAATACAAGTCACCGGAGCGTCTTATCTTTTATTAGGTAAGGCGCTTTTTTTTGAGTTTGACAAACGCTTAGATTGGGGATATGGCGAAATGGTAGACGCAGCGGTTTTAGAAACCGTCGCCTGTAATGGGCGTATAGGTTCGACTCCTATTATCCTCACAAGTAGAGACAATTCACGTAGAGACAATTCACGTAAAGACAATTCATGAATTGTCTCTACGTATGATTGTCTCTACATAGATCGTTTTTAAAAATGGTGCAGATGGTAAATTGGTTAAATCAGCGGATTGTAAA
Organism: uncultured Saprospiraceae bacterium; assembly: GCA_937995675.1. Lineage (GTDB taxonomy): Bacteria > Bacteroidota > Bacteroidia > Chitinophagales > Saprospiraceae > JALZUU01. The sequence continues at coordinate 6,450 of CALKJE010000111.1, read as the reverse complement.
CCCGTCGCCATCGGCTATCAAGGTTCGAATCCTTGCTGCACCACTTTTTTTTACTGCCTGAATGGTGAAAATGGTAAACACATCGGGTTTAAGTCCCGACGCTTCGTAAGGAGTTTATGGGTTCGAGTCCCATTTCAGGTACGATGTTCAAATTCTTTTTGTTTGAGTATAAATGGTGTAACTAGCTTAATGGTAAAGCATCTGTTTGTGAGACAGGATGATATCGGTTCGAGTCCGTTGTTTCACCCAAACCTTCTGTTCATCTGTTCGGAAGGTTAATTTTGGTCATCTACCTAATATTGGTTGCGGGACAGGATTGCAAATCCTGGTTAATGTGGGTTCGATTCCCACGGTGATCTCAATTTGATCATTGTAGAGACAATTCATTAATTGTCTCTACAACGGCCAACCCCTGTTGTGTTAGAGGAGGATATCGGTTCGAGTCCGATGTATTACTCAAAAATTCTTTTTTGGTTGGCAGAAAAGAGGCAATGCTTCTAATAATGCTTGAGATAGACACTAAAAGCCAATTTTCCTTTCTTTTTCTTATCATATTAGATAAGAATATTTCGGATTTCGTCCTAAAGTCCTATATTTGTATGTATAATTGGTGGACCAATTAATGGTGGACCAATTTTTTCTCCACCCAATTAGGTATTGTTGCTAATAGATTTTTTCTAATTTCTATTCTAAATAATTAAAACCTAATTGCTTGCTTTTTAGCAACTTCTATAAAAAACAATAGCCTTATCAAAACTTAAATTTAGAAGTTATAAAATCCCCACTTTATCAATTTCACCTAAACCATTTGAAATCACATTTTTTAACCTTAACCTTAACTTTAACTTTAAGAACATGAAGAATTTTTTACTTTTTTTATTATTTCTTACACCTTTAATAGGGAATGCAACTCTTTTTACATGGACAGGAGGTAATATAGTCGATGCTACTACTGTTGCTGATGCTGCTAACTGGACTCCAGCAGGAGGGCCTCCAACAGCCACTGATGATGTTGTATTTTCGGGGAGCTCCGTGACTATATCAACTAACCTTACCTATGCTTCTATTGAGTTACAATCCGGTGTAGATGTTATAATTGATATGGGAGTAGTCATCACTCTTGGTAATGATGATGGTGTAGATACAAATGGAGCATTGGATATGAGTTCTTCAAGCGCGACCCTCATCAATAATGGGACTATTAATATCATTAATGCTGCTGAAGACGGCATCGAAATTAAAGGTGCATTTACTAATAATGGAACCATTGATATTGATGGCTATGGTGTAGATGGAATTTCCGTTACAGGAGGTTTGACGGCTATATTTACGAACAACGGCACAATAGATATTGATATTGCTATGGGTGCTTCTGGTACTAATAATGCAATTGATGTTAGAGATGATGGTCTTTTCGTAAACAACGGGACAATTACTATCCCTTATTCTGATGAAGAAGCCATTTACGTGAATTCTGATGGTGGCACATTCGATAATTCCGGTATGATCACAATTTCAGACACTGGAGCTAGTGATCACGGTATTGAAGTTAGATCGACTTTTAATAATCTTGCTGGTGGAGTAATTAAAGTTTTAGATTCGGGAGGAGATGGTATCAGAGTTGAACCTACTGGTACTTTTAATTTTGCAGGAACGATTGTGATGGCGGTGCCTACTTCTGCTTCAGATGGTATCGAAAATAATGGTGGTACGTTTAACACCATGGGAGGAACTATCGAAGCAGGTTGTAACGATGACGTCGCTGTAGTTGAAATTCAAAAAGATTTAGATATTTCAGGTGCGTGTTTAAATTTTGACGTTACGGGGACTTCAAGTAGCAATTATGACAGGTTGCGTCCTCAAAATGGAGATTTAACAATCACGGGTGCTAATGTGAAAGTGGACCTTGGAAGTTTTGAACCTAACGAAGGAAACTGTTTCAGAGTTATTGATGGTAGAACGTCAGGTGGTGTAGAAACTGCTAATATTATTGGCACATTTGCTTCTATAACTTCTCCTGCAAATCCGAATATCACATGGTCAGCAACGTACGAGGCTCATGACGTTCTTATCTGTATTGACGAGATAGTGGCCCTTCCCGTAGAACTAACCCATTTCTCCGGCAAAGAAACCTCACAAGGCGCTCAGCTAAACTGGACCACGGCTTCCGAACTAAACAACAAAGGTTTTGAGATCGAAAGAAGTAGTGATAGTGAGCGATGGACCAATATTGGGTTTGTATTAGGAAATGGAACTGTCAATACAGCTGTCCAGTATGATTTTGTAGATAAAACACCAACACGTGGTATCAATTACTACCGGTTAAAACAAGTTGATTTTGACGGTGCTTTCGAATACAGTAATATCATCGCTTTGGACTTCGAGGGTGACAAAGGTGGAGTCAGCATTTATCCAAACCCGGTAGGAACGATACTTAACGTCAGTATGAGTGAGACTCTGGAAGATGTGCAGGTTCAGCTGTATGATGTGTCTGGAAAAATACTGTGGAGTCAAAAAGGTATTGTCAGCCAGATTGCTTTCGATGATTACGCTCCGGGAGTATACTACTTGGAGGTGGTAAGTAGTGTCGGCCAAAGCATACAGAAAGTAGTTAGAAATAAGTAAACTTATTTTGATCAACCGCTGAATCAGAACTCTCAAAATCTTTAGATTCTGGACTCGATTGTATTTTTCTTAAAAAGGCTTGTTTGCTCCATAGAGTAGACAAGCCTTTGTTTTTATACAGGCCTTTCTAAATTTAAATTAGGGTACTCCCTATTTTTTTCGTCAGTAGACTGATTGATTGTTTTAAAGCGAAAGTATAAAGTATGAAAAATGTAATTTTTACTACTGTAATACTATTGATTGCAGGACTTCCTTTTTCCTTGCAAGCAGTACAGTCCGTTAAGGAAAAAAAATCGACGAATCACTCAATAGTTTTTCCAAAAAAACAAAAAAAAACAAATTTTATTCAACGAATTCTCCTAAAAAAAATTGAACAAAAGCTAGCTCGCCAAATTCGAAAAGCAAATAAAAAACAAGCATATAAACCAACAGACCAGAAAACGAGAAGAGGTATTCTTGTTGGTTTAGGAAGCGCTGTATCTGCTCAAATAGCAATAAGTGGTGCTATCTCTATCACCAAGTTTGCTGCACGTCTACGATTCCTAGGACTCTTTGGAGGAATCGCGACAGTCTTAGCCGTCATCGCCATTGTTTTGGGAGTGAAATTATTTAAAAGGAGAAAGCAGGCGGTTATTAGCGAAAAAGGAGGAAAGTGGAAAATCTGGTTTAGTATTTTTTTAGGAATACTAGGAATTTTAGGAACGCTTGCAGCAATTGGAATAGCTGTTTAATCGGTCTTTAGAATTCCCCGTACCCTTGGGTCGGGGTAGTTCACTACACGGTGATATAAACGCTGTTTACTTTCCGAAAAACATAGCTTACCTTTGGTTGTACAAAAAACATATTTGAGATGAACAATCAAAAAGACTTTCCTGGTTATGTAACATCTGGCTTGAAGTTATTACGAGAAGATTTGGATAGACGAATTCCTCCCAAGCAGGTGGATCGTAATGTCATGATCGCAACTTGGAATATCCGAGCTTTTGGTGATTTTACAGATAAGTGGAATGCGGTTAAAGGTGACTCGCCAAAACGAGATAAACAAAGTATTGTATACATCGCAGAAATCATTTCTCGATTTGATGTCGTGGCCGTGCAAGAAGTAAAAGCGAATATTGGCGCACTCGAAACCATGATAGAATATTTGGGAGCACATTGGTCCTTTATTTTGACGGATGTGACCAAAGGTGCTTCTGGAAATGGAGAGCGAATGGCTTATGTCTTTGATACAAGGCGAGTACAATTGTCTGGTCTGGCTAGTGAATTAGTCGTTCCAAAAGAAGAACTAGATAATATAGGTGAGAATGCTTTAAATAAGCAATTTGCTAGAACACCTTACGCTGTGAGTTTTAAGATCGATGGAAAATCTTTTATTCTAGTGACGTTACATATTCTTTATGGTAAAAATAAAAAAAGCCGAATTCCTGAATTAAAGGCCATCGCCGATTGGTTGTCTGATTGGGGAAAAGCATCCAATGTTTACGATGAAAATTTAATCGCCTTAGGAGATTTTAATATTGAAAAACGAGGCGATTTATTACACGAGACTTTTATTTCAAGTGGTTTGCATATTCCTCCCGATATGCAAACGCCGGAGGTTACTCGCTCCATTTTTGATAAGACCAAATTCTATGATCACATCGCTTGGTTTATGGGTGAGAATGGTAGTCCACGACTTTCGCTGGAATATCTACGAGGAGGAAATTATGATTTTGTAAAAAGCATCACTTACCGAGGAAAAACGACCAAAAACGAACTATCTTGGAAAATCTCTGACCACTATCCTTTGTGGGCAGAATTTTCGACAAGGGACTAAAAAAGGAAATAGATAAAAATTAAAAAACCTCCTAAGATTTTTGCCTTAGGAGGTTTTATTTTATTATTCAACGATTCTAAGACATTCCCAATAATAAAAATGTACCAGCAATTTGGTAGGAAGTCATTCCTTTAGGAATTGCTTCATGGTTTGAACCTTTTTGTCTGATCAATCGGTAAACACCATAATAAGTTTGACCGTTTTTTTCGAGTACTGCTTGTTTTCCACCAATTGAATCATTGATAGAAAAAATCAACATAAATCCAAGTTTACCATATTCAGGGCGCTCTAAAAAAGCAGCGGCTTGAATGCATTCGGTCATACCGAGTTCACGAATTGGTGCGTCTAAAATAAAAGCATCTTCTGGACCTTTATTACTGAGGTGATCATAAGAAGTAGGAATATCTGACTTTCCATTTGCACCAGCTCCTCTTGCTTGTTCAGGCAATTTAAACTCGCCGGGTGCTTGTAAACTACTATTTCTACCACTATCGGTACCATCGGTTACCAAAATGGTTAATCCTTTTTCGGTGGCCTGAAATTGGGCATAAGTAGTATTCGCAACTAAGAGTATGCAAAGAGAGAAGAATATATGTTTCATAATTTTTAGTTTAAATAGTATTTGTAAAGTTTCTGGTAACGTGAATAAAGTTATTAATTAGTCATGACTAATGCTAGCTTTTTGAGGACAAGATTGCTAAGTATGGTAGTAAAGAAACGTATTTTTTTTGGGAAAAAGTTTGTCAAATTTTAAAAAATCACCCTTCCTGAGATATTTTTGCCGTTTTATGGTTACCTATTTTCGCTTTTTTATTCGACATATGTAATTTAAATAAAATATTACCCTAGTCAAGATATACACGTCAGAAGATTCAATGAATATTCATTCATTCTCTCTCATGGATCGTCCCTTCCCTAAGTCTTAAAAAACTTCCTGCTCGTTTTCTAAAATGTGCGATGATCTCGGCTGCTACGGAGAGCGCAATCTCTTCTGGGGATTCTGCTCCAATATCTAAGCCGATGGGACTAAAAAAGGTGTTTGTATTTTCTAAATCTATAGAATTCCCATTTTCTTGCAATTCATTTTGCATTTTGAGGGTCCGTTTTTTTGGACCTAACATACCTATGTATGGTGGGTTTTGTTTTTGAAATAATTCTAAGATTTGCATATCCCATTTATAATCGTGAGACATCAATACAACGGCCGTATATTCGTCGATGGTTAATTGATGAGCTGCTTCGTAGGATAGTACTTTTTTAGATAACTTAAAAATGGACTTGTCTAATTTGCGCTGTAATCCTACTACATTTATTTCCCAACCCAACTCATTAGCGATCCCCGCAAAAGCGTTGACATCATAGTTATCACCTACAATAATAAGCTTTAATTCAGGTCTAAGAAATTCAATCAAAATAGAAATATTTTCTCCCGATTGCATTGTAAAACCAAAAACTTTAGATTTTCTACGATTTTGAACGATCGTCGTTTTTTCTATTAAATTTTCTTTAGAAATATCTAGGTTAGCAATAAATTCTTCCTTATCCTCTTCCGCTGCAAACAGACCCATGTGTTTAAGTGCATCGTTTCCAACGCCAATAACTTGATAAAAAATAGAAGGCGTTCTTTTAGCTTGAATCCTTTTTAATCGTTCAATCGGGTTGTTTTTATCCGCTGGATCAATTGGCATAAACAATACTTCGATACGTCCATTGCAACCAAGGCCCACTCCAATTTGATGGTCATCCTCCTCCATTGTATCATATACAACAATAGAAGGTTCTTTTTTAAAAATAGCCACGTTAGCTCTTTTTAAAGCATCTCCTTCCAAGCAACCACCACTGATACCACCAATCCAAATCCCCGAACTTTGCACCAACATACGCGCACCGATCCGACGATAAGCAGACTCTTCTACACTTACGACAGTAGCTAAAGCGGCTTGCTCTTTTGTCCAATCTACTTGGTCATAGGTGTTGATGATGTTTCTAATCTCTTTCATACACTAAAT
>CALKJE010000110.1 GCA_937995675.1 uncultured Saprospiraceae bacterium | reverse complement strand
AGCTGGAAGATATCCGGCATTGACAGAAACAACTTTATCATTTTCAATGACGATGGTTTGTTCTTTTTTAACGGACTCTGATTCTACATCAATCAAAGTTCCACAATGCAAGTAGGTCTTCTGAGCAACCATATTTTCTGTTAGAAAGAATGTTGCTAGGAATAAGAAAAAAATTCTAAATGACTTCATGATTAATTATTTTTCAATTGAGAAATAGTTACCTCTTTTTGATAATCTATCGTAAGGGTTGTTTTGGTTAAATTTGGATTTTCTAAAAGATAGATGGCTAATTTTTCGGTGATATTTATGGCGATGGCTCGCTGTAAGGGACGAGCTCCATATCTTCGGTCGTAACCAACTTTAGCAATAAAGGCAATTAGTTCTTCTGTAAATTCCAAAGTAATATTTCGTTTTAGAAAGCCTTCTCTTTTTTCTAAAGCCTTTAATTCTTTACGACAAATTTTTAGGATGCTTAATGGATCAAGATTATTAAAAAATACCATTCCATCAATTCGGTTAACAAATTCAGGACGGAATTTCTTTTCAATAGCTGCTTGATAAACTTTTGCGCCATCTGTCTCTGAAAAACCAATGGATTTATTGTTTGTGGCTCCGAGATTAGAAGTCATGATGATTATAGAATTTCTAAAATTGGTTATTCTACCAAAATTATCAACCATCATTCCTTCGTCTAGTACCGTCATCAGCGCATCAAAAATAGCTGGATGCGCTTTTTCTACTTCATCTAATAATAAAACCGAAAAAGGTCTTTCTCGAATATTTTTCACCAAAGCCCCCACTTCTTTTCCAGAACCAATAAACTTACTTAATTGAGAAGGATGTTGAAATTCGCTCATATCGATCCGCACCAGTGGTGTTTGCTTTTGCCCTTTACCAAAAAAATAATTGGCCAAAGCTTTTGCGCTAGCTGTTTTTCCAACACCCGTTGGTCCAGCAAAAAGTAAAGTTTGGATCGGTTTATAAGGATTATTAAGTCCCGCTTTGAATACTTTTACAATACCTGCCAATTGATTTAAAACTTGCGGTTGACCAATGATTTGATTACTAAAATATTCTTGTAATTCTTCTGTATTTAATCGTAGGTCATCTCGTAAAAACAACTCTGGCATTCCCGTTTCTTCTACAAATTGATTTAAAACATCTCGACGACTAATTCGGCTCCCTCCTTTAATTCGAACTTCACTAATCGCTTTGGCTAAAAACTTAATTCCTTTACCAGGAAATTTTTCATACGGTGCGTACCGATAGAGTAATCGATAAATTTCAGATAAAGCTTCTTCTGAAATTTTAATCGACATTTGTTGTTCGACATAATCTGCGAATTGTCGGAAGACGGATTGAACTTTAGGTTTAGGTAATTCATCTATTTTTACCAATTGAAAATTTTCTACAAAACCAGGTAGTCGTTTACGAATGCTATCTAGCTCTGTAATCGTAACTTCTCCAATCAGGGTCAGTTCTCCAGTTTGTAAAAAATCTTGTAAAAAAGCGGCAACACTTACTTCAGCCGAAGGTCCGCCAATTTGTAATAATCTAACAATATCTAATAAATATAACGTACCATTTACTTTTGCTAAGTCTCGAATGATGGCTTCACAGATTTCTTGCCATTCACCCAAATATTTTGCCTTAGCCACAAATCGTTGGGAACGCATTTCCCAGAAACTTCGATCCCCGACTGGGCTGTTTGGCGCACTCAACTTTCGGATGACCAATCGTAATGCGGCAGATTTTCCAACTCCAGGATCTCCGATCACCAAGACATTGGTTTTTCCGACCATGACTTTATCCATAATTTCTGCTACCTGAGCGTCCAATTCCCAAGCAGCATCGGGTAATTGCTGTCTGGTTTTATTGCGGCGAGGAGCGGGCAACTTCATAGCAAGTTGATCCAAGTATTCCAATTTAATTTCCTGCATAAACCGTTCTCCCTTCACCACTCTATTTTCGATGATTCTTAATTTAATAAAATCCACTTCTGGGATTTCCATCGAAAGATAATTATATAGTTTATCGGGAGGATAATTATTAAAAATACTGACACAGAAATGCGTAAAGATGGCCTTAAATTGTTTTTGATCATAATAATAAAAAACCTCTTGAAGCGCTGGTAAAAAACATTCAAAATGTCCTTGTCCTGTATCACCATAAATAGCAAGGACTGGCACCTTAATAGATTCGCTGAGTGGATAATTTCCGGAGTCGTCTTTGTAGGAAGGTCTAATTTTTACTTCTAATACTTTGACTTTAGGATCTTGGATATCGAAGGCTGGATAAAAGCCTGTTTTTTTATAATTCCGTTGTAAGAAATCAAGGAATTTACTTTTCAAGGTTTTTACATCTCGTTCGACTAGTTGATGTCCAGCTCCAGGGATCATTCCGATCACTTGGTCTGAAGGAAAAGTATAATAAACAATAGGATAGCTAATTGTGCTCATAGAAAAAATGTATTCTAGGCTGTAAAATACAAAAGTCGAGAGAAATAAAGAAGTTATTAGAATGAGGCTTTAAAATGAATTGAGTTTTATAAAAAAAAGCATTGACAACCAAAGTCATCAATGCTTTTAGAACCGTTAATTTATTTCTTAAATTATTTTACAATCATTAATCGAGTAGTCGCTACCTGATCCTCTGTTCTTAAATTCACCAAATAAATACCTGCTGAT
>CALKJE010000109.1 GCA_937995675.1 uncultured Saprospiraceae bacterium | reverse complement strand
TATCAGTACCTTCAAGAGAATAGGCGATTCGACTTTCTTCGAGAATTTTGGCAAAATCTTTTGCTTCCTCTATATTGATAAAGTCTCGATAGAATTCAAGTTTAACAGAAGGTTTCTTTTGGTTCGTTGGATTTTCCATAAGCTATTAAGTTAGTGGCATTAATAAAACTACATTCCCTTTGATAAAGCCAATTTATCGATAAAATTTTTCAATACCCCATTCTTTTAATTTTCTATCAAAAGCTACCCTATCTAATTCCGTTTGTTTAATAATCTCTCTACCTTGAACCTGCTCATGAGTGTATTCAAAAATGGCCTCCTTATAATGGTACTCTAATTTAAGATATTCGGTTTGGCCGTTAATGACATTTCGAATGGCATCTCGATCCATTTTCAAATTTCCGTCTCGATCTAAAATCACTTCTTTTCCAATTCTACCTTTAGTGATTTTTGTATTTGTTTTAGGATACCAAAGTTTGGTTTTCTTCCCACTCGTATTTTCTATCCAACCTTCCGGGATGATTGGAATATTTTTTTTGATACGTTCTTCATTATAATCCATTCCATAAGGATCGGTACCAAAGAAATTATAATAGGAAGTTGCCGCGATTAGTCCTGCTAGAAAAAAGAAACCAAGTTGGATGGCCTTTTTATGAAAATTAGGATCTTTGTTCGACTCTCTTTTGTAAATAAGAAAACCAATAAGCACTAGAACGAGGGCAAAGACCACCGTGAATTTTGTGATATGCATTTTTTGTAAAATTATTATTAATGAGAATCAGGAGTTGAATTTCTAATTAAAAATAAAGAAGGACTTTGGAAGCTGCTTCTGGCCGCTTGCTACTGGCTTCTTGCCCTCTTCTATCGCGATAGAACCTTACCGAACCTATTAGATTGGGGAGCAAGAAGCCAACAGCAAAACCTCCAATATTCAATTAGAAGATGATGTTTCTTTAATCCTAATATTTAATCACATTCCTTGATTCGAATTATTTTTTTTATTCCACTACTACCGTTTTCTTTTCGATAAGCTTACCATCAACAAATAAGCTTACCCAATAAACACCTCGAGTTAATTCAAAATCTATCTTTGAAGTTCTAGAACCATTTTCTGGAGCGGTTTTTCCTTCTACCAATTGTCCTAAAGCATTGGTTATTTTCACTTCCCAATTAGCTGAATTTTGATTGGTTAAATCCACTTTAAAGCTTCCATTGTTTGGATTTGGACGGACGATAAGATGATTAGAACTAATCAGATTTTTTGTGTTGGTAATTTGATCTACCGTAATGGTCTCTATTTGGGAACATCCCTTAACATCCGTAACTGTCACCGTATAGTCACCAGCAGGAAGATCCATTGCCGTATCCTCAAATAAATCGGAATCATGAGACCAAGAATAATTGTAGGGACTTTGTCCATTGCTTGGTTCAACCATAATTTCTCCATTCGAAGAAGCGTTTATATCGGGAGATGTAGAGATGGTTAATTCAATGGGATCAGGTTGAGTAAGAATAAAACTGGTGTCTATTTGCGTACCATCTAAATAGAAAATAGTTAAGTCATAAATACCTTCTGAAAGTCCGGTTTCAATCAGTCCTGTATTTCCTGTGCTCCAGGAAATAGAATCATAGAAAGGAGAATCATACAAAATAAAAATACTGCCATCCACTCCTTCAAAACAATCTGGATCATCCGTTGCAATAAATAATGGCACATCAGAAACAAAAATATTTTCTACGGTATTGGTAATAATCGGAGGATTAAAATCGAAGTAAATATTTGCAAAATTACTGATGATGGTATTTTCCAATAATTCATCCTTTGGTAAAATTCGATATCGAACAAAGCCATGACTTTCTACCTCATTGGTGGTGCTATCTGGAAGTAAAATATTTTCAAAGGTGAATAATAGTTCTCCAGTCTCTTGATCTAGCATTGCTCTATAAGCATGACTAGCACTTAAAACATCTAAGGATGAATAATCAAGGTTACTATCTAGATAATCTTCTATTACTACAGTAAAGGCAGTATCCGTTCCAGTGTTTTGAAAGCGAACGATATAATCCAGCGTGTCATTAAAAAGCGTAAAATTATTGAAACCAGGAATGTTGGGTTCAACTAATTTATCATTAGGATCGTAAGCACAATTAATCTGAGGACGGTAACCAATACCATTAGAAGCATAAAAAATCCCATCTTGACTTTGTATAGTAGTTGTTTGATTAAATGAAAGAAATTCCTCAATAGATTCAACTCCTGGCATTTTGAATAAAACCTGAATTTGACCAGAGTGCGTTGGCACGAGGTTTTCATGAGACCAAAAATATTGATCACCAACAATTGAATCCGGTTCCTGAGATGAACTAATAAAACTAACTCTTGGATCTGCTGTAAGGGTTATCTTTAAATCACCAACCACAGACCCCGTATTTTGATAACTCAACCAAAAAGGAACCTCGAATCCACATCGAGTCGGAGCGGAAATAATATTCGTTTTGATTGCTGCTTCCTCACGTTCTGGCATAACCCCAAAACAAACTTGAGCGTTTAAACTATCATTAACAATAATAGAAATAGTCGAAGGAGTGGTAAATATAAAGTTAGAAGGAACGGAACAACTTAAATTGTATTCACCTTCATCCACCACATAATTAAAATATCCAATATCGCTTGGGTAAGTAAAATTAGCTCCAGGTTCAAGGTTGATAGAATTTGGAAAAATTAAAGGCTCCCCTACGTCCATAGAAGTATTTCCATTAACATCAAGAAACACCTTACCATTAATTTTAATCTCAGAAAACAAATTTTCAATAAATTGAAGCTCTTTATCATTATCATTGTGTATGACCAAATCCAAATCTAGGTCACCATCATAGTCATCTACTGAAACTTGAATGGTCGATGCAGGAAGTTCGTAACTTACAGGGATTGAGGAGAACAAATTTGAACCACCAATAAACTCATAAGTGTGTAAAAAAGATTCATCAAAAACGATCTCAGCTATTAATAAATCTGAGTCACCATCTAAATCAAAATCACGTAAAAAAAATTGAGTTTCAGAATTAAAATCATGCGGCACCAAAAATGTAATGAGCTCAGAATAATTTCCTACTTCGCCATTATTTTTTCGAATATTAACCTTACTGTCCTCTGTAAAATAAATTAGATCATTCCAACCATTTCCGTCTAAATCCGATAAAAGAAAATTCTCTTGATCGGCTACCAACACCAATGTTACTGAATTAAAAAAAGTACCGTTTTCATTTTCCATCCACGAAAAATTATTCCCAGGTCTATCGTAATAAAATATATCCAAATCTCCATCTAAATCTACATCTTCTAAAAGGAGTCCTTCAAAAGAAGAAGGATTAATAGTTTGCAAAGATGAAAAACTACCTTGGCCATTCAAGTTTTCCAACCAATAAACTCCTTGATCAAAGAGACCATTTCGATTTATGAGAATGTCGGGATCACCATCACTATCAAGATCATTAACAAATATTTTACCATTCCCCTGCTCATCGGAGAATAATACTTTACCTAATTCAAAATTATTTTCTTCTTCAATTTTTTCATACCAAATCACTTCAAATTCTGGTTCAGTAGTCAAAACTACCAAATCTTCTAATCCATCTTGATTAATATCAGAATAGGCAATATCAGTGGCACGTACATCATCAATTACTTTAGGATTGGAAAACTTAAGTTCCGAATTATCAAAAGATTGCCATGAAAAACGATCCATTATTCGGTGACTAATAACGAGTTCAGCGACACCATCTCCTGTTAAATCCCGACCTTCTATAAAACCTCCATTGAGAGGAAATAAATCAGCATCTCCAATAAAATCAATAGGATTTTCAAATGTTTGGTTCGACCTACCGAAATAAAGTAAACCTGATTCAAAAAAAAATGCATCCTTATGAATACCAACAATATCAGGAATATTATCATTATTTACATCTGGATTTGAAAGACTAAAACTATCAAAGATTGACAATACTTCACCTGGAATAAAATCTCCCAATCCATTTATATTTTCATAAATTCTTAAACCTTCTCTTGAAGTTATTAAATCAAGGTCTCCATCATTATCAATATCGTATATGACCGGAGGAGCAATTTTTTCAGTTAAAGAAATATCTTTTTTTACCCAAGCTTCATTATCATTTATCTTATTTTCGTACCAATCATAAATCAGGTGACTGTTAGTTCCATTACCAAGTCCCAACAATACATCCATATCTCCATCAGCATCTAAATCAGCAATTTGAATATCGTCTATTGCAGGAATAACAGG
>CALKJE010000108.1 GCA_937995675.1 uncultured Saprospiraceae bacterium | reverse complement strand
AGCACCGCAGTTGCAAGAACATTTACGAAAGTATGCCTTAGACCAGATTTTTTTGGTAGCACCTACATCGACAGCACAACGTATGGAAAGCATTGATAAAAATTGCGATTGCTGCAGGTAGTTTGATCATTGCTTTTTTTGAAGGCATCTCCTCTTTATACAAATACCAAGAACAATGGCTTACCTACCGCAATACCGCAGAATCTTTAAAACGCGAAAAATTATTATTCCAAACTAAATCTGGACCTTACGAAAAATCGCAAGCACTTTCCCTTTTAGTAACTCGCTGTGAAGGTATTATGAGCGAAGAAAATCAAACTTGGCAAAGTACTTTAACCGAATAGAATTACTTTTTAAGACCACTCAAAACAACCTTATGAATTTAAAAAAAAGACTCTCCTCCCCCGGACCTAAAAGAATCCTCGCACTTGATGGTGGTGGAATTCGCGGAGCCATTACACTCGGCTATCTTGAACGGTTGGAAAAGATGCTCCAAAAAAGACACAATAATCTTAACTTCCGACTCTGTGATTATTTTGATCTCATCGGAGGAACCAGTACCGGCTCCATTATCGCAGGTGGTTTAGCCATCGGTATGTCCGCTACAGACATAAAGGATTTGTATAACAAATTAGGCGAAAAAATATTCAGCCGAAAGACAGGTATCTTTAAAAGACTGAGTTATAAATTTCAAATAAGCGCTTTAGAAAAAGAATTGAAAAATATTTTTGGGGATATGACCATGAGTAGTGATCGACTTAAAACTGGATTTTGTGTCATCACCAAACGGGCAGATACCGGTAGTACTTGGCCGATCTTTAATCACCCTAAAGGAAAATATTATAAGTACACAAAAGACTATTTGGTTCGACAAGTAATCCGTGCAAGTACTGCTGCACCTACTTATTTCAAACCCGAAATAATTGATATTGGGAATGGTCAAAAAGGAGCCTTTGTCGATGGTGGGGTGAGTATGCATAATAATCCTGCGCTTCAACTCTTTTTATTGGCAACACTAAAATCCTATAAACTCAATTGGGAAACGGGTGCTGATAATTTAATGATCGTTTCCATCGGAACAGGACAATGGGAAAACGAAGAATCAATCGACATGGTAACGGATAACAAACTTTGGGATTGGGCAGGTGGCGTAATTTCTATGTTGATGAGGGATGCGACCTCTACGAACGAAATGCTCTTGCAATATTTTTCCAACAGTCCAACCTCAAAAATAATAGATAGTGAGTTAGGAAATTTAAAAAGAGATCTAATCACAGAAAAACCACTCTTACATTATTTGCGATATAATGCGACACTAGAGAAAAAACCATTAGAGAAATTAGGTTTTAAAGCGGTTGACCCAAAGGATCTTTATGAAATGTCCGAAGCGAAAAATGCATTTCTTCTTACACGAATTGGCGAAGCCGCCGCAAAGGTTGATATAAAACCCAAGCACTTTCCTGCAGTATTTGATTTAAAGAAAAATAGTGATTTAGAAAATTTTGATATCGAAGGTTTCCTGAATAGGAATAAGGTGGTTTGATCCTAGACTACCACTAGCGAACGATCGTCACATCCCCTTGATAGAAGGCTTCAAAGTCATCAACGAAATTTACTTTTAGTTGATAGATATAAACACCACTGCTGGCTGGTTCACCTTTAAAGCTGCCGTCCCAGCCAAGTGGATCAGCATTGGGAGGAAATTCTTTTTGCTCAAATACCAACGCACCCCAACGATTAAAAATCTGTAAATACTCAATTTCTCGAATGCCATTTCCACCATAAATACTAAAACGATCATTTAAACCATCACCATTAGGACTAAAAGCAGAGGGGATATAAACCTTTCTTTCTTTATCAATTGAGAGAAGCATCACATCGGAACTTTCACAGCCATTTTCATCAATCGCCGTCAAAACTATTTGCGAAGTATTGAGTGGTTTTGCAAAAGGATTTGGACAGGTTGTACATGATAAGAAACTAGTATCACTCCAAAAGAAAGTATCCAGCGGATTAGAAAAGGCACCAGTTAATCGAACACTATCTCCTAATAATATTTCTCGATCTGTATCCAAACTAACGACAAACTCATTCGGCTGTGTTAACGAAACTTCTGTATCCCAAATACAACCATTCATATCTTGAACACTCAATGGGTAGGTACCAGCGGGTAACCGACCGAACTGATCCACGGTCGCATAAGTATTATTTTCACCAAAAGAAAAAACAAAGGGCCCTACTCCACCAATAACAGAGTCAACCAAAATAGCCCCGTCATCCTCTCCAAAACAAGACGGACTTTGTATCGTAAATATCGCATCCGTCGGTCCTCCAGGGTCAGGCGAAATCGATAAACTTTCTGTACTTGTACAACCATTTCTCAAATCCGTAACTAGTACCGAGTAGACTCCAGTTTGATCAATCTCTCTTTCTAAATCTGTTGTGGAGAGGAACGAACCATCAGGATTTGTCCACTCTAAATTAAATTGAGAAATCGGAGATAAAATCTGGACATCTAATAATGTCGTTGCCGTTTCACAATCTAAAAATCTATTTCCACCTACTGAGATGGTCGGAGATTGAATATTTTCCATGACGGTTACCGAAGCTGATTCGGTACAACCGTTGTCGGTATTGGTGATGACCAATTGATAGGTTCCCGGCTGATTGACCTCTTGAATTAAATCTGTATTTCCAGTAATAGCCCCTCCATTCCATTGAGCAACGAACGGGTTTCCATCGGAAGAATTTGACGCATCTAAGGTAAGTACGGTATCTAAACAAGTTAATTCACTAACTGGTAAAATCTCCACTGCTGGAAAACCAACCGAGGCATTGATCGTAAATAAACTGGTATCGGTACAACTACTTCCTATATTGGTAACCACCAACTGATAAATTCCCGCAGCGTTAACTTCCACGTTTATCTCGTCAACAGGAGTTGCTATTTGACCATCTGAAGTAGACCAAAAATAACTGACATTACCCACAGGTTGTGCATTTTGCCCCGACAAAATAATACTACTTCCTACGCCTTCGCAAGTCAAGGTGCTACTACCAGATTGAGAAATAATATTTGCAACCGGACCTTCAAAAAACTGAACGGCTACACCAGATGATTGGGAAAGACAACCATCAATTAAATCTACTTGACCATTTCCATCATCGTTTCCAACCATAGCTGTAAAAAAGTAGGTTTGCCCATAATTTAAAATTGAGCTATAACTTAACTCTGGTTGATTACTTCTCAGAAGTATCGTTCCAATCATACTCGCATTTCCATCATGCAATAAATATTCTACGGTGTCCGTAGCATCCAAAAATTGATTTAGAAAATCAATGATTACGATATCGTCTCCACAAATTTCTAATGGTGTCAAATCTGGCTCTCCCGCTAAACTAGCACATGGACAACCTCCCGTTCCTTCAAATAAATAAGGGACGCAATCACGATCATCGGTAATGGCAAAACTATAAGAATCATCCCGTAAAATAGGATCACTTGTATAAACATTATTTGATTGAGAAAAAGGAACACTGCTAGCGATTTGATAAGAAGAAGGATCTCCACCGACAACGGTAAATTGAACTACATAACTATTGTTATCCAAACTACAAGTAATCGTCGAATCAATTACACTAGGTGGATTGTAAACATCCAACACTTCCATAGTATCTCTTCCAACACAATTATTATTATCCGTCACAGCAACAAAAATAGACATCGGTCCAGTGGGGCTAAAGTCTTCCATTTGACCAGTCGCTCCATTTGACCATGAATAATTACTACCAGGATTTTCGGCATCTAACATTAAGATTTCTCCAGGACAAACAGATACGTCTGGTCCTAAATCAACCATCGGTAATGGATTGTTAAATACTTCCACACTGTCTACGGTGGAACATCCATTTGAAGCAGTTACCGTTACATAATAACGATCGGCCACTGACGTATTGATCGTTGGTGAAACTTCATTGGTAGACCAAAGAAAATTATTTCCACTAGTCGAACTACCAGGATCCAGCATAATCGCATCACCTACGCAAGTTGTTTGGTCTGCACCTAATTCTGCGAACGGCGTATTAATTACTGCAATATTTATTTCCGCAGATTTTTGACAACCAGAAGTGTTGGTGATGGTGACTCGATAATTTTCAGCAACCGTAGCAGATATTTCTCGGATAGAATCACCTCGTCCTATATCCGACCAATCGTAAAGACAATCTGTACAATTACTATTATTAAAAGCGTCTAGCAAAACTGGTTCGCCTTGACAAACAATGGTATCTCGTAGATTGATTTCTAAATCACAGACCGTTTTTACCAACCAAAAATCATTTAGACCATTGGTATCATCTGTTTTGTCTCCACTAATCGGCGAACTAGATGCACCGGCTAAAATATATCCTCCAGTTTGATTTTGAAAAAGATTAAACATTACATCGTTCTCTGATCCGCCAATCGTTCGATCCCAAACTTTATTTCCACTTTCATCCATGTATACCATCCAGTAATCCCATCCTCCCAGATTCGGTTCCGATTTTTCCCCTTCAACACCAGAACCGGAAAAGCCACCTAATAGATAATATCCAGCACTATTCTGTTTGAGTCCATAACAATTATCAAGTTCTGATCCGCCAAAAGTAACGTCCCATTCTTTAGTTCCTAACGCATCAATTTTGATTCCCCACATATCTAATCCACCTCGA
Source organism: uncultured Saprospiraceae bacterium (assembly GCA_937995675.1). Taxonomy (GTDB): domain Bacteria; phylum Bacteroidota; class Bacteroidia; order Chitinophagales; family Saprospiraceae; genus JALZUU01. Next base: position 12,183 of record CALKJE010000108.1, on the reverse strand, counting down.
CTGTTTTCGGATTTTGATCCAGAAATATCAGAATTAGAACCACCTGCCAAAAAGAAGCCACCATCTATCGTTTGCTGAAAAGCAATCATCTCTTCTACTTCTGATCCACCGTAACGATGTTGCCAGATGATGGAGCCATCTACCGAACTCGCTTTTACAAACCACATATCTTTAATTCCAAGAGAAGGGTCTGAGATATCATCACCCGCATCAGATTGGGTACTGCCGCCCAACAAAAAATGTCCATCTGGCGCCATCTGCATTACGTTGAGTCGTTCTTCTTCTGAGCCACCTAATGTCTTATCCCATTCTACAATTCCTAATGGAGAAATTTTGACTAGCCAATGATCAAAACCACCAAGGTTCGGTTCTGATTTTTCACCACCAACACCAGATAGCGACAAACCACCTAACAAATAACCTCCATCTGCCGTTTGAATAACAGAGGATAAAATTTCTAGATCACTACCACCATAGGTAGCTTCCCATTCCATATTTCCTATCGCATCCGTTTTTACAACCCAGTAATCATCCAATCCTCGATTAGCCGATAATTTTTGTCCGCTAATTCCAGAACCAGAAGTTCCTCCAACTAGATAACCACCATCTGTGGTTTGAATAACACTATTGGCTCGATCAAGACCATCTCCACCAAAACGAGCATCCCACATCTTATCTCCTAAGCTATTGGTTTTTAAAATCCAAAAATCTCCAATTCCTTCATTGGCAGCGGTGACATCTCCATCGTTTTCTAAAGAAGAAGAAAAGCCAGCTAAGATATAACCATCGTCAGCAGTTTCTTCTGCACTATTTAACTCTTCCCACCTTGATCCACCATAGCTTCGATCCCACAAAGGCTCAATCTGTGCCATCATTGTACTGCTCCAATTCATAAAGAAGAGGAAGGTCAGTATACAATACCAATTAAGGGATAGAGAGTTTTTGAGCATAGTATTTTTAGAATGATTGCATGAAATCAACAAGGTACTTTAAGTACTTGTTTAAATATATAGACTAAAAAAGATATTCTAGTGAAATATCCAATTAACGCTGATTTTTAAAATAAAATGGGTGAAGATCTGTGTGTGAATACCATAAGGTTAACCAAAGGGGCAAAAATTAATTTGGCTTAACCAATAATAAGAGTAGCAAAGATACTAATTAACGGAAAACAATCCAAGATTAAGGCTACTTATAGAATAACCTTACACCGTAAAATAGACTAGCTTTAGTATAATTGGTGACAAAAGTCATTGTAGAACCATAAAAAAGGCGTTATCTTTGAATTAAACGACCATAATCGTCGCTTATTTGAAGTGCTCCAAAATTAACTCATTTATGAAATTTTCGTTCAAAGCCATGTGGAATAACAAGTGTCCTCGCTGTCGAGAAGGTGACTTGTACAAGAAACCAATGGAGTTATCCAAGCCTTTGGATATGTATAAAAAATGCGAGAATTGTAAATTGGATTTTGAACCAGAGCCAGGCTTTTATTTTGGTGCTTTTATGATCTCCTATGTTATCACTGCCTTTATGCTGCTGATTCCAGCACTGACTTTAGTATTTTATTTTGAATGGTCTGCTAATCAAGCCATGGCTTTCACCATCTTCCTAGCAGCACTCACTTATCTAAAAGTTTTGCGTGGATCACGCGCACTTTACTTACATCTGATGATGTCCTTTGATAAAGACACTCGAGAGTCAAACAACTCTGCTTCTAAATATGATAAGAGTATATTTTAGTTCTATTAGAATGATGGTGACATCCTGTCCAAACGACCTCAGATAAATAGAACAAACCTGTTCTAAATTAAATAGATAGCACCAGTCTTACCCTATTTTACAACCCATCCTCAAAAATCGGCGATTCAGTTTGATTTAATTTTTCATTTCTCTTTTTTGATAGAAATTTGAAGTAATACTTCTAACCAACTTCTTAATTTCTATAAAATAAAAAAATGAAAAAGGTCTTTAAACTATTAGGAAAAATTTTAGCAAGTAGCATATTGTTTATTACACTAATATACGGTGCATTTCATCTATGGGAATATACAACCGGAGGAAAGTATGTAAAATATTTATCTCAACACAGTGAAACCATTCCATTAGAATCAACTTTCTCTTATCGAGAAATTAATAAAGACATTCCAAATAATCAATTAATATTAGTGGGAGAAATTCATGGATTTCATGAACCCACAAAATTTGATGTTGACTTCTTTAAATTTTTAAATAAGAACCACGGAGTCAACTTTTATGTAGCAGAATTTGACTACGTACAAGCAAGTTTCATTAATAGTTATCTTAAAACAGGGAATGAGAAAACCCTTGCTAAAGCGTTAAAAAAATGGGCTGTTATTCAAGGAAGGAATAACAAAGACTACGTCGATAAATACCGAGCATTGCACAAGTATTATCAAGAAATACCAGAACAAAACAAATTTAAATTTTTAGGAATAGACCGAATCCAAGATTTATCTCTATTTAAAAAATTCATCAAGGATCTTTATCCTAGTGAATATAAAGATAGCATCCCTAAAAACCCTAATGAAGCCATAGAACAACTTGAGCGCATTTATAGTAATAATATTGACACACTACCTATACTATCAAACCTTAAATCAAATATCGCATATTACAATGAGCAGTTAGGTCGAGATGAAGTAATGTTTCAAAATTTTAAAACCTATTACAAACAATATGATTTAAAAGATAAAAAAATGTATGGTTTTTTAGGTCTAGGTCATGCATTTAAATATAGAGTAAATGGTAAACACCCATTTGCCTCACTAGTCAGAAAATCTGATCTAGGTTTAGAAGATAAAATTTTATCCATTAACCTTATGATGAACGAAAGTTATATGGTGATGAAGAGCAATCAATTACCTGAATTTATGAGAGACCAAGGACCTTATACCAGAATGGAGATCTCCGCAGACAATATGCTTTTTATCTATATCATCGGAATAAAAGATTTCAAAAGAATGACACCAAAAAATCATAAGTCTTTAATAAAAATGGATGGCCAAAATAATCCCTATCTTAATTCTATCAGATTGAATACTACTATTCAATTACTTCCTGTAACCGATAAAATGAAAATGGATGATAAAGGAAAACCATATTTTCACTATACTTTATTTATCAGGAATTCAGATTGGGCAGAACCAAATCAATAACACATAACAAAATTGTTTAAAAATATTAAAACCAAAAAACATGAAATTTTTATCCCCCCTTTTATTTACATCCTTCTTTCTAAGTTCTTTTTTATTAGTTGCTCAAGTCGAAATCATTCCTAACTATGGTAATGTGAATGGATTTAGATTAAGCGTAGAAAATTATGTTGAGACAGAAAGTATTGAAGATGTGCATCTAGTATATGGTTATTGGGAAGACGATAATATCGTCTATTTAATGAGTGATGAAGGAGAGATTTTAAAAGAAATTCCCTTATCAACAGATAGCACCAGATTTACGCCTAGTCTTTATAGTAATGAAGAATTTTTCTTTTTGATCGGGTACGAAGCAGTCGCTCCATTCGGCATCAGCGAGGAAGATCTTTTAGCCAGAAAATGGAAAATACAACAGTATGATTTAGAGGGAAATTTAGTGTTCGAAAGAAAGACACCGGTTAATTCGCAAGATATCGGTTTGCTATACAGCGAGGAATTACTTGGCATAACAACGGAAGTAGTTTCCAATACTAATTTATCGAATATAGGAACAGTAACCTCTCAGTATTGTGCTCAAATAGTTCAAACCAGAACCTTTGATCCTATCACACTTGAAATTGGCATTGGCCCCATTATTTCGTATCGATATGATAGATTAACCGATAACTTCGAATCTCTGGTTTTGGATTCTACCTTCAATGGAATCACTGATATGATTGGACGTGACACACTCCTACAATTTTATGGTGTCAGAGGGGTCGATATTGCTAGTGCCAGTACTACTCATTTTTTTGGTGAAGATATTTCTGATATTCAATCTGTATTAGAACCCAATGTTTATGGCGGAAGTGGCCTTTCTATGTATGCAGAGACTAATGATACCAATATTTTTGAGGTAAAAGCAACTGCCAACGCCATCACCACTGTGATTATGGAAGACTTAATACTGACACAAAAAGACCTTGACAACAATGTTATAGATTCTAAATTAGTCGCAATTAAAAGAGCACCTTATGGAAAGTATTCTCTAGAAATAGGTAAACAGGAAAGCCTTTATATATTGAGTGCAGATGTAACTCAGCCTTTGCTGGTAGACCAATGGCTGGAGAAGATAAATATTTCAGATTTAAATATTGACTGGAGTATTAACTTGGATCGTACAATTTTTGGAAAAGTACAAACCATCGTACCACTAGATAATAGTTGTCTGGTTTTTGGAACGCTTCCAACTGAAATGGGAAGCAATTTGGTTGTCACTAGAATAAACGATATGAGTACTAGTGTAAGCAATCAACCTAAAAATCAAGACCTTTTTATTGGTCCTAATCCCTTTTCAGATCATATTTATTTGTCCTCTACTATTGATGATGGATTTATACAGATATATGATTTAAACGGTCGCCTCATTCAAGAAAAATCTATTACGGCTAATCAAATTTATTTAGATATTCCATCTGGATTTTATTTGATTATACTATATGATGCGCAGGGAAACATATTGCAATATAAAAAAGCTACTTGCATTCATCAATAGAAAACCTAAATAAATTATCCTAAAGTTGTTTAAAAACTAAAGAATAATTTAGCGCTTGTCCAAACTTTCATGATGGTGCGAAATTGAGAAAATTTGGACAAGCTATTAATCAGCTCCATGCACTTTATCTAAGCAATTTTGTAAAATCTTTGCCAGTTGCTCCCCATTCTCTGGATATAAAATCGTCCGATGATCTCCCGGGCATTCATGAATGATAATTCCTTTTTTTGCAAAAGGCTTCCATCCTAAAAACTCAAAATCATCTAAATAGAATCTTTGTTCCTTCGCTCTAAAAAGATGAATTGGTCCATCGTAAGGCCGCATTCGATACTTATTATAAGCCTGATTATTCATTTGATCTACTCTAGCCAATCGTTCTTCATTGGTGGTACTTTCCATCTTTCCACCGGGGCCATTTTTATACGTCCATCGTTTTAATATTCTTCTGAATACTTCTGATTTGTATTTAAAACTTTCTACCGGATCACGAGCTAGCAATCCTATATTCCAAGCTATTTTTTTACCCGACCTTAATAAGCCTTTCTGACTTCCGGTCGCTGCTGCTGGATCTGTCAAATGACCTCGAACCACCGTATCTAAAACACCCAACATAGAAACTTCTTTCCCCATCGCTCGCAACTGCTGCGCCATTTCAAATACAATTAAACCACCAAAAGAATAACCTGCTAAAGCATAAGGTCCATCCGGATTTTGCTCCAAAATTTCGCTGATATAATAAGCAGCCATTTCCTCAATAGAATCCAATGGATCAATATCGCTTTGTAATCCCAAGGCTTGAATTCCATACACTGGCTGATCTTCATCCATATATTTTTTGAGTGCCTGAAAAAGGAATACATGCAAACCCGCTCCATGAACTAAATAAATTGGCACCTTATTTCCTTTGGGCTGAATTGCGACCAAAGCCTGAAATTCCATCTCCACTTTATCTTGTTCAAGTAGTCCTGCCAAACTATGAATCGTAGAATTTTCCATCAGCTTTGATAAAGGCAACGTTCGATCAAATTGCTTTTCAATCTCAGCCATCATACTGACCGCAATCAACGAATGTCCTCCCAATTCAAAAAAGTTATCGTGAATTCCTATTTCTTTGATTCCCAAAGATTTTGACCAAATCGCTTTTAATCTTTTTTCCGCATCGGTTTGTGGTTCTACATAACCCGTCAAGGTCTCATCTCTCGAATAATCAGGAACGGGTAATTGCCTACGATTGATTTTTAAAGTTCCAGTCAACGGAAATTTATCCATTTTTACAAAAGCCGACGGTACCATATAGTCTGGCAATTTTTCTTTTAAATATCTACGGAGTTCCCCTTGTTTTAAATCTCCATCCATAATCAAATAAGCCACAATACGCTTATTGTCCACTTGATCTTCTCGCACCATAACCACGTTTTCACGCACGCCTGGAAATTGAGATAATAAAGATTCTATCTCTCCCAACTCAATTCTAAAACCTCTGACTTTTACCTGATGATCTACCCGACCGATAAAGTCAATATCGCCATCCGGCAACCAACGTGCGATATCCCCCGTTCGATAAACCACCTCTGCTCCATTCAAAGGATTTGCGACAAACTTTTCTTTATTTAATTTCGGTCTTTTATAATAACCATTTGGTGCTACCCCTACTCCACCGACATAGACTTCTCCCGGCACACCCATCGGTACTGGATTTTGTTGAGGATCGAGAATATACACTTGCGCATTCTTCATCGGATAACCAATCGTTTCATATCCCGTTTCCATTCGGGTAGCGAGTCGATCGCCAGTTAGTTTTTTGACGGTTGTATAAATCGTCGTTTCGGAAGGACCGTAGGCATTGTACAAATCTTTACCTCGTGCCAGCAATTGCTGTGCTAGCTCTTTCGTCAACGCTTCCCCAATACTCATGATGCGCATCTGAGAATGTCCATGCCAACCAGCCGTCATCAGCATCCGCCAAGTTGCTGGAGTGGCTTGCATAAAAGTGATTCCTGATTTATCCAATCGTTGTTTTAATAAAAATCCATCTACTACTTCTGCATTGCTGGCAATCACGACTTTCCCTCCTAAGAAAAGTGGTAAGAAAAAATCTTGTACCGATGGGTCAAACGAAACGGAAGCAACACTCAACGTAATATCCTCGGCCGTTAAATCGGCTGCCTCCATCATCGCATAATGGTGATCTACCACGGCGGTGTGTGGAATTAAAATTCCTTTGGGTCTTCCAGTAGAACCAGAAGTGTAAATAATATAGGCTAGATCATTTGGCGCTAAGCCAATCTCTAAGTTTCTGACCGTTCCATTTTTATGTTCTTTATAAACAGATTCGAGGGTAATGACTTTATGGTTTCCTTCTGGAACCTGCGTTAGCATTTCATTTTCTGTCAATAAAATTTCTGCTTGTGCGTCTTCCAAAATAACTGCTAAGCGATCTTTTGGATTGGCAGGATCAAGCGGAACGTAAATTCCTCCTGCTTTTAAAGTTGCCAACAGACTTACCAACAATTCAACGGAACGATTCACAAAAACACCCACAAAATCTCCTCGTTTCACACCTGCTCGCTGGAGATGATGTGCTAGATGATTGGCATCTTCATTTAATTGCTGATAGGTCATTTTTACGTCCTGACTTTCTACCGCAATGGCATTAGGCGTTTTTAAAGTCTGCGCTTCAAAAAGACTGGTAATGGTTTCTTGATCAGCGTAAGGTGTCTGATTTTTTGCCCAACTTAAAATAGTATTTTTTTCTTCTTCTGGTAATAGATTAATTTTAGAAATTGGAAGTTTAGGTTCCGCAACAATATTTTCTAATAATAATCTAAACGAAGCTAGTCTTCGTTTGATCGTTTCAGCATCAAAAAGATCTTTATTATAAATCCATTCAAAATCAACTCCGTCAGTCGTAGGTTTTACATTGATAAAAATATCAAAGGTTTCATAATTTCTAACAATGGGATTCATGTCTGTTTCCAGATTTCCAAATTTTAAATCTCCCATCGCACTATCCATATTGAAGAGGATAGAAATAATCGGTTGACGACTAAGATCTCTAGGTAGGTTTAATTTTTTCACCAAAGAACCAAGCGTATAGTTTTGGTTTTCAAAAGCATCTAAAATTTTGCCTCTAGCTGTTTTAAGATGGGTAGAAAAATTAACATCTTCTCCTACCTTGACTCGGACCGGCAAAAGACTTACTGCATGCGTAATCAAATCTTCATTACCTGGATTAGACTGACCAGCAGCCACCATTCCCAATACAAAATCAGATTGTCCTGAAAGACGATGAATAAACGTATGAAAGGCAGTGTACATCGTCACAAACATCGTTGTCCCTTCTTGGATAGACAATTGTTTGAGTTGACCAAATAATTCATGATCAATACTTATCTTTTCGCAACTCGCACCATATGTTTTTTGTGCAGGTCGTAAACGATCCGTCGGAAAATCTAGTACCGGAATATCTTCTGAAAATTCACCTAACCAATAAGATTCTGCTTCTTGATATTCTTCGCTCGTTCGATAAGCATCCTGCTCTGTTAGATAATCACTGATCTGTTTTGGAGCAGGCAAATTGGGTGTCACTCCACTAGCAACTTGCTCATATAATTTAGCGAGATCGCTCACTAACACACCACAGGAATAACCGTCCGCCACACCATGATGAGCTGTCATTATTAAGTGGTGAAGATTGGGTTCTAATCGGATGATCGTTGCTCGAAATAAAGGACCCGAAAAAATATCCATCGGTTGTTCCGACTCGATATCTAAATAAGATTGGAACGCTTGTGTTTTTTCTTCTCTTGACAGATCCGATAAATCAACCAACGGAAAAGCTTGTTCCACTTTTGCATGTACGATCAAATTGGTCGTATCAGGATCATAAGTAGATCGAAGTGCTTCATGCCGTTCCACTAATAAAGTCAAGGCATCTTGTAAATCTTTGACTGCTAAACTTCCTGCTAATCGAACATTGCTACTTAGGTTGTAGGCGGCCGCTGCTCCGTCGCTCAATCTTTGTTCAACCCAAACTTCTTTTTGTCCTTCTGTTAGCGGTAGCTTTTTTTTTTCATTCAGATCAACCCCCAAATTCGCCAGATCTTTTTTTCGCTGCTCACATTTATTTGGTGGATAAATAATTACGTTCGTATCTGGTGCATCCTCTGTAACCGTCAATGGGAAGAATCCAGCGGTTTGCATTTCACGAATGGTCTCTACAATTGTATCGTACGTAAAGTCTAAATCTTCTTGAGTATGCGCGGTAGAAATAAGTCCAGCCTTTTCCATTAGATGTACTCCTTTCATTCTTAAATAATAGAAGAACAATTTTCCTAGTGGATTTTTTTGTAATAATTTAATGGTTACCACGGATGCGCAACTTAGTACTTGCAACGGAACTTTCGTTTCTAAAAACAACGCTCTTAATCGTTCTGCAAAGTGAGCGGTCTTAGCGTTTAATGCATCATACATCGGCTGGCCTCCTCGCTTAATCTCTAGCAAGGCAGCATGTGCTGAAGCCAAGCTTAGTGGATGTTTTACAAAGGTTCCACCAAAGAAAGTAACACCTACTTCTGGAACCGAATCATCTCCATAATTCCAAGCACCGCCATCAAAGGCATCCATGTATTTACGTTTTCCAGCGACCGCAGCCATCGGTAATCCGCCCGAAAGAATTTTACCATAAGCAACAATATCTACTTCAATATCAAACCATGCTTGTGCACCACCCGGTGCTACTCTAAAGCCCGTAATCATTTCATCAAAAACCATCGCCATCTCGTGTTCCGTACAAATTTTTCGGATCTCGTGAAAAAGCGGTCCTCTTTGCATATGAGGATTATTGGGTTGTACCGGTTCTATAATCACTGCTGCCACTTCATCTGCATGCGCGCGAATTTTATCCAAGACTTCTGGATCATCATAATCTAAAACAATCACTTGATCAACGGCCCAATGTGGAATCCCTGGGGCAATCGGCACTGGAACAACTTTTCCATTTCGATTGATTCCTTTCACCAACATCTCATCTATGATACCATGATAGTCTCCACTAAAAACAATCAGTCGCTCTTTATCCGTCACCGTTCGAGCTACGCGAATTGCAGCGGAAATTGCTTCCGATCCCGTGTTTACTAAAGTAGATCTTTCACAACCCGTTATTTCACATAAGAGTTTTGCGACCTTTTCTGCCAAAGGCGTTAAAACACCTAATTCAATTCCTTTTTCTAGTTGCTCGGCAACTGCTTTTTGAATAAAATCTGGGGTATGACCAAACAAGCTAATTCCAAAAGCACTACGATAATCAACGTATTCATTTCCATCCACATCCCAAAGTTTAGCGCCCTTTGAACGTTCTACGGCAATTTGATAAATCATATCTTTCCACAAAGTCGTAAATCCACTAATTGCTCGTGGATCGGCTAAGTATGGTCGTTGACGATTGGTCAGCTGCTGAGAACCTTTTGTTTTGGTGGTATAATTATGAATCAGTTCATCAAGATATTTTATTTCTCGCTCCGTAAGATCTTCTCTAGATCGTTTATCCAAAGGTGCCCAAGGACCGAAAGCCATTCCTTCCGACTTTTCTTTTTTAGGAGTCGTCACTACTTTATTTCCTGGAGAAGTCGCCGTCTTTTCTATGATTCCAGACTTCGGTTGCGGAGCTATTGGTGCAGTTGGAGTAGCAGACAAACCAGCAGTCGATGCTGTTACATTTTGTCCAGACAAGAGCGCCAATTGTTGCTGCATTAAATTTAATTGCTGTTGTAATAAAGCTTCTATTCCAGGTGTTACAGCGTTGGGAGCTAGTGGAGTAATAGCAGGTAAACTCATCGGCGGCGTCATTGGTGCTGACGTCTGTGCCACTGGTGCGGGAGCATTAGCGGACAGCGTATTCGTCACGGGCGTAGGTGGAGCCAATGCGGCATTTTTTTGATTCAACTCTTCTTGGAGTGCGTCAGGAGTCAGCTTATCATCTACATATTTTGCTAGCGTATCAATGTTTGGTGCTTCTTCAAAAAGTTGTCTAAAACTTAATTTTATTTTAAATGCCTTTTTAATTTTTGAAGTAGCTTGCGTCAAAAATAGCGAGTCAAATCCAAGTTCTAAAAAGCTGGCGTGCACATCCATTTGCTGAACGGGAATACCGCTCAGATCGTGGAAAATGCCTTTTATTTTTTCTGATAGTAAGTCTTTACGTTCCATCTGCGGTTGGTTCAGTTGCGTAGTAAAATTAGTTTCCATTATCGAAATATTTTCTGCAGTCGGCATTATTTCTACCGTACCAGGTAGTGGCTTTGCTTCCAGCCAATGTCGTTGTTTTGCAAAAGGATAAGTCGGTAAAGAAATCCGAGACAGGGGATAATATTGATTAAAATTTTTCCAATTTATGGATACACCAGACAGCCATAGCCGTCCTATATTTTTTAGTAAAAAAGCTTGATCGTTAATGGTTTCTTTTGGATGTTTTAAACTTGCAAAAACAGCCGTCTCTAATTTTCGGTCTGGATGTTGACGTGCAAAAGTACTGAGCGTTTGTCCAGGACCTACTTCCAATAGAATTGTATTTTCCATAGACAGCATATGACGAATACCATCCGAAAATTTGACCGTTTGCCGAAGGTGACTCAACCAATATTCTGGTTTTGCCGCTTCTGTAGTTTCCATCCAATTACCACAAACATTGGACATCACTGGAATCGTTAATTCTCCAAACGACACCGTTTTCAAATACTTTTCAAAAGCTGGCAAAATTGGATCGATCATCCGAGAATGCGCCGCTACTTTTATATGAGGTCGCGTAGCATGAATTTCTGCAGCCGTTAATTTTCCTTTCACCTCATCAATGGCCGAAGCACTTCCAGAAACCACTACTTGATTTGGTTTGTTAATCGCAGCGTAATCAATCTCTTTAGTTAGATAAGGTTCTAGTTCTTCGGGTGTCATTCCGATACTTAACATTCCTCCCTCTTCTAATTCTAAAAACAATTTTCCTCTGGTAGCTACCATTCCCATCGCTGCTTCCAAACTCATCAACCCAGACAACGTCGCTGCGGTATATTCTCCTAGGCTATGACCAATCATGGCCGCAGGTTGAATTCCCCAAGACATCAATAATTTGGCCGTTGCATATTCTACCGTAAACAATAAAGTAATTCCTGCCAACGGATCTAGAATCGGTTCCAGTCTATCGTGATCAGGATAGAGTTTATCTTTTAGATCTAATTGATATTCATTTTTTAATAAAGCCAAACACTCATTAACGGTTTGTCGAAACACTGCTTCTTCCTGATACAAATCTTTCCCCATATTCGTATGCTGCGCCCCACCTCCTGGAAACATAAAGACCACCTTTTTAGGTGCATCTACCGACATTGAAAAAAGTCGCGTCGGGTCTCGTTGTTCTAGAATACTGGTCAGCTCTTTTACGGATGCACCAACTAAGCTCGTTCGATATTTAAAATCAGAACG
>CALKJE010000107.1 GCA_937995675.1 uncultured Saprospiraceae bacterium | reverse complement strand
AGCTGTACTGATTTGGAAGTAGATATCTCTACGCCTTATTTGGTTCCTGGAGATGCAAGCTTATATACGGTTCGCTATTGTAATCATGGAAACGAGCTGGCTATTGGTGCATTCATAGATGTAACTTTAGATGAGAATTTATTGGTATTAGGCAGTTCAATTCCTAATCAGCAAGTCGGAGATGTCTTTCGCTTTCAGTTAGGTAATCTTGATTTTGGTGACTGTGGAGAATTTACCATCGAAACTGTTTTACAAAATACAGTAGAACCACAACAGACGCACTGTGTAGAAGCAGAAATTTTTCCGAACACGATTTGTGATGAAGACGATCCTATTTGGGATGGTGCTAGCATCAAGCTAACAGGTGTTTGTGATCAAACTGGGCCAGTAGATTCTGTACGCTTTGAAATAGAAAATGTAGGAAATAATGCGATGCTAAGCCCATTAGGGTTTATCGTAATCGAAGATCAAGTATTAAGAGATCAATCACAGCCGGGTTTATTAGCCCCAACTGAGAAATTCGAATATGCAGTAGCAGCAGAAGGTGCTACTTATCGAATGGTGATTGATCAGGCTACAGGCCATCCCGGAGACAGCAGACCCACCGTAGCTATTGAAGGTTGCGGTGGATTCACTCCTGGAAATTATACCCGTTTTCCTGAAGATGACTATAACTATTCAAACGAGTTTGATTGTCAAGAGAACGTACCGACCCCATTAATTAATTCAAAAAGAGGCTATCCCAAAGGAGCCGGCGACTCTTTATTAGTCGCAGCCAATGCTGATTTGATTTATCACCTAAAATTCCAGAATACTGGACAAGACACGGCAATCAGGGTGGTGATTCGGGATACCATATCGTCTAATCTAGATCCGACAACGATCCGGCCTGGGGCGAGCAGTCACGACTACGATTTCGAAGTCTACGCTGGTGGTATCCTGAAATTCACCTTTGAAGATATTTTACTCCCCGGTAGCAGTACCGACGAAGCGGGTTCTCACATTTTTGTGAAATACCGCATCTCCCAAAAACCGAACAACCAGGTAGGAACTCCGCTGGTCAATGGTACTGCTATCACTTTTGAATTTAACGAACCAGAACTGCTAACCGATTCTACAAACTTTGTAGGAGGACTTGATTTCTTGGTGTCGACAGATTATATTTTCCATCCAGAATTGGACGCGGTGAATGTTTACCCAAATCCATTTTCTGAGGCAGCTACTTTCGAACTAGCCACCACAGAGACTTTTGGTCAACTACAGTTTACACTGTATGATGTGACAGGAAGAGCAGTAAAACGGATTAACTTTAGTGGTAATCGCTTCGAACTACAAAGAACAGATTTGACCAACGGTATGTATATCTACCGAATCGAATCCAATGGTACTTTGCTAAGCACTGGTAAAGTGATTGCACAGTAAGGTGACTAGTGCCTCGGGAACTAAATAACCGACACCTTATGCGGTCTCTTTTTTCATCATACTTCTTTGCTTATCAGTCGGGTAGCTACGGCTATCCTCCTTCTGCGCGCATTGTTTGATAAAAAAATAGTCTCGCCTAAGGTATCCTTTACTTTGATCCCGAGGCACTGGGAATAAGTGCCTTCGGTACTAAGTTTCTTATATATAGTAGCCACTAGGACACAAAGGACACAAAGATTTTTCTTTGTGTCCTTTGTGCTTTTGTGGCGAAATAAAACAGCTTCATTGTTTAAAAACTCACAAATTGCCTCCAAACTGATAAAATTCTCTAACCTGCCTGCTCATTGCCTTTTTTATCGTCAACAGCGACGCTATTCTGGCTTTAATCTCGTCCTTCTCAATGTTTAATAAATCACCTCTTTTCGTTGGTTTCTGATGGGAGAAATAGTTCATTTTCGTAGATTTTGGATTTTTTTTTGTTAAAAACACTTAAAATTTCTATGAATCGAGGGTGTTTTATAAGGTTTAAATGAATTTATTTTCAACAAAATATCTTATTTTTCTTCATGTAAAATATATTAAAACATTGATAATCAGTGTTTTATAATTTTATATTTATTGAAATGAATTTAAATTTCACTCAACAAATGCCATTTTTTGTCTTTGTTTTAAGCTTGAATCATCCTCATATTTGTAGTGTAGACATTAACTACCATCGAAATCAACCATTTATTGAGGCGAAAGATATAGTGTAGAAGGAGGATGAAAGATTCACGATTGATCAATTTGATATTAATTTGAGATTTAATATAATAGTTTAAGTTTTTTATCCCAAAAAAACGATTTTTTATTTTCATGAGATTATAGTTTGTGAAATCGGACCACTGTTGGCAAAGCTGGTGGTCCGATTTTTTTTTGTCGCTGTAGAGACAAGGCATGCCTTGTCTCTACAGAGACAAAAAAATCTTATTTTTATAATAAAAAAATGGAAATCAAGAAAGTGAACCTCTCCGAAAAATTAGCCACCTTTTCTGAACATTGGTCACCGAAAATCGTCGGTGAATTAAATAATCAACACGTCAAAATTGCTAAGGTAAAAGGAGACTTCGTCATGCACCAACACGACCACGAAGACGAACTATTCTATATCATTTCTGGTACCTTGTTTATTGAAATGAATGATCAAACATTAGAATTACATCCAGGAGAATTAGTCGTCATTCCCAAAGGAACACCACACCGACCTTATGCTCCAGAAGAAGTTAGTATCATGCTTTTTGAGCCAGCTACTAC
>CALKJE010000106.1 GCA_937995675.1 uncultured Saprospiraceae bacterium | reverse complement strand
GGTAGGTACAATGATTGCCGAAGTATGAGGATTAGGATTACCATCAATGGTCTGTCCCACGTCCGTACTCGTGTAGGTGGTAGTTAACACATCAGCGTCCGGAAGGGACTTGTTTGAGTGATAACTATTCTCGCTACTAATTCTAGTTGGACTAAATATAGCCAATAGAATTACTATTACTAAAAAGTAAATCTTTTTACACATATAATTCCCGGTCAAATGATAAATAATGGTCCGCAGTTATAAGCTTAGGGGGGTACGCAGATTACTGAAGACAGAGATTTTATCCGTTATCTCATCTATTATCTGCCCCAAAGGGACTAACCAGTCGGTATTTTCCAAGAATTAGAAAGCAATAGTTATGCCTAAATATATTATTTTAAATTATATATCAATCATTGATTTGATTTACTGAAATAAAAGCTAAAAAAAGCCATTCCGGAGAGGAATAGCTTTTAGTTTTAATTATGTTTCATTATAAACGAATAATTAGTGACACTCTAAATAAGATTCAATCACTAAAAAAGATAGATTTCATAAGATAATTAATCAGATTTATCTAACAATAACTCGGGTAATATTATTTGTATTTTCGTTTTTGAGGCTTATAAAATAAGTGCCAGCAGGGAAAGATTGGCTATCAATTGGCACTGAAAATGAATTTTGGTTGATAAAAATTTCTTTTTGAAAAAATACTCTTCCATAAAGGTCATAAATATTAACATCCATTTTTCCGTAAAACTCCGTGAAGCTGATTTCAAATCTTTCTGCTGCGGGATTCGGGAATACCTTTATGTTTGCATTATCAATTATTGTTTCAATACCGACTGCATTACAGTCTGAAAAATCAATATTAATTTCATTTGAAGTAATTGAGGCAGCAGTGGTACATTCTTCTATTACAGATAAAACTGCAGTTACTTGATCTCCTTCGGCTAAATTATCTACCGTAAAAAGCGCTCCAATATTACCTGTAGTTGTGCCATTTACAAACCATTCAATTTCTGAATTACTACCCTCTTGGCTGATCTCTGCAGAAAAGTTTAATACTTGATCCATACAGATACTATCCTGAGTTAAGATAATTGAGACCATCGGATCTATTGGTTGAATCACTTCAATTGAATAAGTCTCTGAAGATATTGTATTTTCAATTAAACAATTTTCGTCACTAATTATCGTACAGAAAATTTCTGAGTCTTCCGTCACCATTTCTTGCAATACTGGTGTATCGCTATCCGCTACCTCTGTTCCATTAATGGTCCAAAAATAAGTTGGATTCTCTCCTGCATTTTGGGTCGTAGCTGTCAAGATAATTACTTCACCGGCACAAACTGTTTCTTCTTCGGCAGTAACTATGATCGATAATGCTTGAAGGTCTAGGACTGTAACAGAGATATTTTCTGAAAGTACTGGATCTGGTGATGCACAGCCAGAAGAAGAGATTACACTTACGGTAATAATATCATCCGAACTCAATTGATCAAGGGTCAAAGACATTTCTCCTGTACCTACTTCCGAACTATTTAAAAACCATTGAATAGAAGGACTTGTTCCACCATCTACAATTTGAGCAGTAAACGTGGCTGACTCGGTTTCACAAATTTCATTCGTATTGGTAAGAATAGAAACTGTTGGAATGACTAATTCTGTCAAGCTAATACTTAACGGTTCTGAAGTAACCACATTAGATAATAAACAAGGTTCTGAAGTTGTTATTTGACATCGAACTTGATCCGCTTCTGTCAATTCGGTCGTGGTATAGGTATCTATATTGTTTCCAATATTAACTCCATTTAATGTCCATTGATATTCTGGGTTATTCCCTGCGTTTACTGGATGTGCGGTGAATGTGGCTGATTCTCCTTCACAGATCGTTGTCACATTTGCAGTCACACTTACCGTTAGTGGTAAAATAGGATTTACTAAGACATTAATCTCTGAAGTCGTAATTGTGTTCGTTACTAAACAAGACTCTGAGGAAGAAACGGTCAAACTTACCTCATCGCCATCATTTAAATCGCCTGTAGAGAAAGTAGACAGATTTTGTCCCACAGGATTTTCATTGATCATCCACTGATAGGTTGGATTGTTTCCACCATTGGTAATTGTCGAAATAAAATTCACCAATTCTCCCTCACAAATTTCGGTTTTATCAGCAGCAATCCCTGCGAAAAACGGAAGATTTGGATTTACGTTTATTTCAATCGATTCAGAAGTTACCATGTCTTGCTCTATGCAAAATTCGGTAGAAGTTACTTGGCAACTTACTTGATCGCCATCACTCAGATTATCAATAGAAAAGGTAGACATATTCTGCCCTACTTCAATACCATTTACTAACCATTGATAAGTAGGATTCGCTCCGCCGTTCGTTATCGTTGATGTAAAGTTTACTAAATCTCCTGCACAAATTTCTGTTTGATCAGCATCGATTTCCGACAAAACCGAAAGAATAGGATTTATGGTCATTGTTACTGGATCAGTCGTTATAATACTTTCAATCAGACAAGACTCAGTTGAGGTAATCTGACAACTTACTTGATCACCATCATTCAGATTATTAATAGAAAAGGTGGAAGTATTCTGCCCTACTTCAACACCATTTACTAGCCATTGATAAGTAGGGTTCGCGCCACCATTTGACACGGTAGAAGTAAAGCTTACCGATTCGCCAGCACAAGCTTCATTTTGATCCGCAACAATCTCTGCGGCAACTTCTAATAATGGATTTACGGTCATTTCGATTAAATCAGAAATTACCATATTTTCTTCTAGACAAGATTCGGTTGATGTTATTTGACAACTAACTTGATCATTGTTATTTAGATTAGTAGAATTAAAGGTAGATCCAGTTACTCCAGAATTTTGATTATTCACAAACCACTGATAAGTCGGATTTGGTCCTCCATTTTCAGAATTTGCCGTAAACGTAACCATTTCTCCTTGACAGATATTCTGACTATTAGAACTAATACTTATATTCAAACTAGCTATTGCAATCACCTCTACTGATATTTCGTTTGAGAATACTGGCTGTGAGCTAGCACACGTCTCAGAAGAAAGAACCTTTGCTTCAATTACATCATCACTACTAAGATTAGTTAGTGTTACAGTACTGGTGTTTTGACTAATAACTGTTCCATTTTGCAACCAATCTATTTGGGGTGTAGGTCCTCCGTTATTAATGTTCGCATTGAACGTAACTGGTTCTGAAGCACAAATCTCCACAGCGTCTGCTGTAATATTAATTGTAGGAGTAACAACTGCGGTAACATCCATATAAATACTATTAGAGAATACTAAATCTGTCGTCACGCAATTTCTAGAAGAAGTTAGCACACATCGTACTTCATCTCCATCTGATAAAGATTGAGTAGTATAAGATGGTTGGTTTAAACCTACTTCATTATCGTTTCTAAGCCACTGAAAGGTTGGAGCATCTCCTTCAAATTCCATGGTATTAATTGTGAAAGTTGTTGGAGTATTAGCGCATATATCATCATTAGATGTTATTATCGTCAAAGCAGGTGTCCCCAATTCCAAGGCACTAAGTGATGCAATATCACTCGTTAGTGTTTCTCCAAGTGCAGTAACGATTTCCAGATAATAATTTCCGGTATCACTTAACATGATATTGTTTAGAAAAAGATCTTCCTCCACTGCTCCTGAGATCGGTTGACCATTTTTGAACCATTGGTAACTTAATGGATCGGTACCATTCGTTTGAATATCGAAAAATACATCCTCGTTTTCACATGTATTTTGTGAAATTGGCTGAGTGACAAAATTGGTAGGAACATAAATGGTATTATTTAATTCAAAAACGCCCATATCCACTTGTCCGTTGAGAATTCGAACTAAACTATCTATATCATGTGTAATATCATAATCCAATACGACTTGATTCTCTCCAGCATCAACAGCGGGAGAAGTTGGTTGTAATCGAAAATTAAAATTCGTAGGATCGACAAAAAGTGGATCTTGATTGTAGATAATACCTGCTCCACAAAACAGAGAATCTTCGTCACCTACTTGCGCAATGCTTTCGCAATCCGCGGCGTCCACCATAGAGGAATACAACTTCATGGTTGGGGTACCACTTCCACTCATATGAAATATTGGATTGTGAATTGCTGTATTGCCATAAAAGATATTATTGTACATAGTTACTTCCGTATCTCCTTGATCTGATTCATTGCAGTAAACCGCTCCACCGGTATTAGCAGAATTTTCGTAAAAAACACAATTGAAAAGTAATGGTCTTGCTTTACCACCGCTTGAAAGGGTATAAACCGCACCAGAAGATTTTCCATAATTATCCACAAATAAACAGTTGGCAAAAACAGGTGCCACTAAGCCTAAAGAATCTTTAGCAAAGCTATAAACCGCACCAGCAATACTGGTTCCCGTATTTTCAGTAAACGTAGAATTGATAATTCGAGGAGCAGAAATACCGCCGAATCCATTATTATAGATTGCTCCGCCAAAAATAGAAGTGTTATCCTGGAAGAAGCAATGATCAATCGTTGGGCTAGACTCGCCTTGTGAATAACTCCCATCATTAAAAATAGCACCACCACTACGAATAGCATAATTGCCAGTAAAAGAACAATCTCTGATTAAAGAATTGGCATTTCCTCCATTTCGGCCATTGTTATAAATAGCAGCACCATATGAATCTCCAAAATGATCGATAAATTTACAGTGCCGTATAATTGGAGTAGAATGAATCGTTCCATAATTATATATTCCTGCGCCACTACGGCCAGCGTCTTCAGCCCCAGACAAGGTATCATTTGCAACTCCATCTCGGATGGTAAATCCATCTATGATGGTGGTACTATCTACATTTTCAAAATAAACAATCGTAAAGGCATTGTCATCAGGCAGGTCATCTTGATTAATATCTCCACTAAGAACGGTTTCGTTATTTACCCAATCTCTTTGGATTCTTTGAGTTTCCGTACCGAAAAATCCTCCATAGACTTGAACTTGATTTGGAATCTCAAAGCTATCATCTCGGTCATCTCGATCACAGTCACTGCATTCATCAGGCCGATAAGTTCCACTTGAAACCCATATTTCATCACCAGGTTGTGCATTAAGTAGTACCTCCTTAAGATCACCAGCTGCCTGGTTCCAAGAAGAACCATCTCCAGTACCATCTTCAGAAACATAGATGATTTGAGAGAAAATAGGGGAATACAGGAATAGTGCAAGCAAAGAAAGCATTGCAATTCGATTTGTCATGGGAATATAATTTAAAATATCACTAAAGGTGCTGTAAAGAGCTTGGACTTTAGGGTATTGACTAGCACATTTTATACTAGACTGGACAAAGTTAACTAATCGCCAGATAAATTGCCATACGAAAGCAAGTTATTTGACTGATAGATAGTACTTTAGATTTTACTTAAAGTCCTATTACTTAGCTAAAACCATGAAAAATTAGACCAATTTTTATAAAAAAAGACACCCAATTGACTGAGTGTCTTTTTTTTTTAACAGAAGAGGTTCGATAAATTTTTTATCTCAAAAGCGTAATATTTCCTTTTTCGGTATACTCTTCTCCGTTGGCACAACGCACTCTGAGGTAGTAAGCATACACATCAGAACATAGTTTTTCTCCTTTAAAGGTACCGTCCCAACCTTGGTCAAGTGAGTTTGATTCAAATACTTTTTCACCCCACCGACTATAAATCATAAAGAATACTTCATCTACCGAAAACGCAGCTCTGAAGTAAGCAATATCATTAAATCCGTCATTATTAGGTGTAAAGGCATTGGGGAAGAAAAGGAATGGCTTATTACATTCTGGTGTTAAGACGGTAATCGTCAACCTTTCAGTAGTTGTACATCCATCTTCGTCTGTAACCGTCACTGTATAAGTGGTGGTTTCTTCAGGTGTAGCTTCTGGGTTAGCAATGGTATTATCATCAAGAGAGTTCGCTGGTTCCCAGAGATAAGTATAGCCATCATCTTCTGAAGTTGATAGTTGCGAGGACTCGCCTCTGAAAATTGTGTCTCTATCAGCATCACTCACCACAAAATCTCCTAAATCAGTCACCATTACTTCTGAGGTTGCCGTTTGAGAACAACCAAATTCGTTGGTGGTTACTAATTGATAAATTTGATCTTCCGTTGGATTGACCGTGATATTAGACGAGTCAGGATTAGCATCTACGATTCCTGTCGCAGGTGTCCATTGATTAGATGATTCAATACCAATATCTAAAGAAGTTTCAGAAGTAATTCCTACTGGAGTTCCAAGACAAGTGGATACTTCTTCTAAAATCGTCAAGCCAAAAGAAGCATTTCCAATATTTACCATTTCTGTGGTAGGACAACCAAATTCGTCAAGATATTGAATCGTAATGGTCTGAATCTCTCCATTTTGATCACTGATTGGGAGGGTAATTTCTTCACCGCTTCCGATCTGCAGGCCATCTTCATCAAAATAATTGATTGTTGTTGCTCCACCAGCAATTAAGGTAACATCACCAGCTTCACAAATAAAATTATCAACAGGAACTTCTAGGTCTGTTAATTCTGCTGGAACCATAAAGTTAATCATTTCTGTATTAGAACAAATTCCTGCACTATCAGAAATCATAACGGTAAATACTTCGGTAGTTCCTGCAGGAGCATTAACAAATGGATTTGGTGCGGTAGGATCATCTAAAAATTCTGCTGGCGACCATTCATAAACTAAGTTCTCATTAGGATTAGCATTTAGCGCTGCAGGTGATCCAGCACAAGTTACTATTGAATCTAAAAGTTCAATTGTAAGATCTGGAACCATGATGGTAGTAGTAACGGTAGTTGAACAACCAAATTGATTGGTGATCGTTCCAGTAATTACCGTATTTCCTGGCTCCGTAATATTAATTGTTGGACTTCCAGTATCACCACCATCTACAATCGCTGACTCAGGTTCCCAACTATAAGAAAGCATATCATTGGGATCTAAATTATCAACATTTATTTGAGTGGTTTCACCAACACAAGCAGTCGTCATATCTTCTAGCTCTACTTCTGGAACACTACTCATAAGGTTGATTCCTTGCATCGTACTACAACCAAAAGAATCTATTACTGTTACGAACACTTCCGTATTATCTCCAGAAAGATTTAGTACTATTTGTTCATTTGACCCAATCACATTACCATTGGCATCTGTCCAAGTGTATATAAGTCCATCTACATTGGCATTGGCATCAATCACTACTGGTGAAGTACAAATTATCGTATCAGTAGGCATATCAAACATCACTGGTGTAGGTCCTACAATCGTCGTTATTGAAGTACCGGTACATCCGTTTTCATCTGTTACGGTCAAGGCATAACCGCCAGCAGGAAGATCCGTTAAGTTAGCTGTTTCTTCGTCGTTACTCCAACTATAATTCAGCATTCCTTCCCCTCCTATAACTGTACTATTTATTGCTCCATCTTCGATACCATCACATCCTAAATCTAGACCTTCTAGCATAACTTGTAACGGATATGATTCATCTGACACATCAAAATTTTCTGCAACAGAACAACCATTACTATCAGTAAGCGTAAGACCATAAGTTCCAGCTTCTAAATCCGTTAGTATAAGTGGATCCATACCCGGATTAGCGTTTGCAGACCATTCATAATTATAATCACCAGAACCTCCGCTAGTAGAAACTACTTCAATACCTCCTGGGTTTAAACAAGTCATATCAACGATTGCTAAGTCTAAATCAATTTGTAAAACAGGTTCAACTGTAAAGCATGTATTTGCACTTAAGGTATTATTTACATCATAAACCAAGGCACAATAATCACCAGCAGGAAGTTCACCATTTTGATAAATATTTCCATCTGCATCTACGATCTCAATTCTTTCAGGTCCGTTGAAATCAGGTCCAAGATCTAAATCAAACTCTACTTGACCATTACTTCCTCCGGCACAAAGTACTGGGTTGATATTCGCAACACTAATAACAGCGGAACTTAAACCATCATTAAGAACAAAGATCACTCTAGTTTCACAACCGGTCTCCAAATCTGTAACGAATACAGCATAAAGTCCAGCTGGTAAGTCATCCCGTGTGGCACTTGGTCCCCAGCTATAACCGTAGTTACCCGAGCCACCTGTAACTGTAATTGTCGCGGAACCATCACTCATTCCGATTTCAGGATTACTGTTAATTGTTGCATTGGCTTGTAGATCGCTCATCTCCTCTACTACAATAGTTTGAACATCGAAACAGTCTGGATTTGCTGGATCAACAATCGTCACTTGGTAACTACCTGCGCTAAGATCATTACGATCCGCTTCCATATTTCCATCATTCCAAGTATAGGTAAAATTACTTGGTGTAAGAGATGCGGTACCATTTGCAATGCCACAATCGGCTGGTGTGGTGGTAATTTCAATTCCTGGTCCATCGCTATTTCCAACTGTAAAAGTTTCTACTAATAAACAAGTTGGGTCTGTTAAATCTGTGATGGTAACGGAATAAGTACCAGCAGCTAACATATCAGCTGTACTATTAAAACTGACATTATCTGTCCAGTTAAAAGAATATCCTGCCGAGCCTCCTGCAAGATTTAGAGAAGCGCTTCCATCCGCATTTCCGCAGGTTGCTTCAACGATTACGACACTTTCAATTGCTGGTGGCTGACATTCGCATTCTTTAACTACATTTAATCCATTTACTGCAATAGAACAACCTTCTGCATCCGTCACTGTGACATTATAAATACCAGCCATTAAGCCTGTTCTATTTTGTGGATTATCATTTCCAGGAAGATCGGACCAATCAAAAGTGAATCCTCCATTTCCTCCACGGACATCCGTTAAAGTAATGGAACCATCTGGTGTACATCTTTCGGGTAAGATGGCTATGTCTAAATCAATTTGAGGAATTTCTGAAACAGTAAAACAAGTTCCACCTGCCAAACAACCATTCGCATCCAAAACATTAATACAATAATCTCCTGGAGCAAGCTCACCATTTGTTACTGCATTGCCATCCAAGTCTGTAATTATTACATTGGCAGGAAGTGCAAACCCAGGTTCCGTTGTAATCGTAAAATCTGCCATTCCATCATCAGATCCTACACAAGTCGTGGTAATTGGTTGATTTAAATCGATCATTGCTTGAGGTACATTATCTGTTAGCACCATACTGACAACGCGTGTACAACCCGTAGGTCCATTATCTGTAACTGTGACTGTATATAATCCAGCAGGAAGATTCGTTCTACTCTCTTCATTCGATCCATCCATCCAAGCATAACTATAATTAAAACTACCATTTGAAACGATCACTGAAAGTCCACCATTGGCCTCATTACAGTCGGGTTGATTATCAACTTGTAATTCTACGTTTAATGGATTTACAGATTCAATAAAAACGGTAATCACATCTGTACAATTATTAATGGTATCAGTAACCGTAACAAAACATTCTCCGGCCATTAAAGAAGTCGCATTGTTTCCAGTCTCCCCATTACACCAAGTATATACTAATCCGAAAGGACTAATTGTTGCGGTTCCATTTGCTTCATTACAAGTGGCAGGAGTAGAAGAAACTATCTCCACCATTGGACCATTGGCATTCGCCACTGAAAAAGTTTCGGTAATAGAAGGACAATCAGGTGAACTACTATTTTGAATAACCACTGTATAAATACCACTAGGAATATTCTCAGCAATATTAGTGTCACTTACATTGGGTGTCCAAGTATAAGAATAATCTTCTTCTTCACCAACCAAAGAAATGATTGCGCTACCATTACTCTCATTACAGTTAGGTTCAAGAACCACTAGACTTTCTATAATTGGTAAATCGCATGATGGTGTACAATCTTCTACCAAGAAAGGAGCACCTGTCGCATCAAGGTCAGCACAAATTTCGGCACTATTAATTAAATTAATTACTTCAGCACCTGTCGTTACTTCAAATTCTATTAAAGATAAATCCAAATAATTTTCATCAGTATTATCAGATGTTTCGGCGAGTAAAGTATGAATCGTATATATACCAGGATTATCCACCGTAAACTCTGGCGTGTTATTAACCTCTAAGATTATTAGTCCGTTGGTGGTTGTCAAAACATAAATGACTTCATAACCAACTGGAATGTTATCATCATCATTGGGCGTAGCAGAAATAGTTGCCATTCCATTTTCTAAGCAAATTGGAGAATTCTGATTAGCGGTTAGCGTTCCAGCGTCTGCTCCACAAGGAACAATACATTCTTCAACTAATACTGGCGCACCCACTGCATCTAAATCAGCACAGATATCAGTATTTGTAATAAAATTCAAGACATCAACCCCAGTAGTATTTCCTAAATCGACTATAGATAGGTCTAAATAATTATCATCACTACTATTCGACGTTTCTGCAATAAGCGTATGAATCGTATAAAGTGCAGGATCATTAACCGTAAAATCTGGCGAATCACTCACCGCAATAATCGTTAGATCATTGGTCGTAGTAAGTACATAGATAATTTCATAATTCGCAGGAACGTTCATATCTCCATTCGGAGTAGCAGAAATAGAAGCTTCACCATTTTCTAAACAAAGTGGTGAAGCCTGATTAGCTGTCAAAGATCCAGCATCTGCCGCACAAGTGAAAGGAATACAATCGTCTTCTACAATAAGGTTTGACAAAACAGCAGTACATCCATCTTCATCCGTTGCTGTAACACTATAACTACCCGGTGCTAAATCGGTAGCGGTGGTTCCCGTCTGACCATCTGACCAAATATATTCAACAGGGTAGTTTCCATTTTCTAGAAAAGTATTGATCATTCCATTGTCCTCTTCACAATCAGAACTTGTAATGTTACTGGTGAGGATTAAAGGTAAAGGTTCAAGAACTTTGGCTCGTTCCACACCAGAACATCCATTTGCATCTGTAACTGTAACAAAATATATACCTCCATCAAGGTTTGTAGCTGTTTGTGTATTCTGCATGACAGGGTCACTCCATTCGTAAGTATATGGAGGTTGTCCACTCATCGCATTTGCATAAGCGGTACCGTTACCATCGCCATTACAATTAATATTGCTTACTGTGGTCATGATCCAAATTCCTTCAGGAGAAGTTTCGATCGTTTCTTCCCCAGTAATGGAACAACCATTCGCATCGGTAACGGTAAGGCTGTAGGTTCCTGCCATTAAACCATCTACCAATGCACCATCATAAGTATTTCCTGCTTCATCTTCCCAAGTAAAAGTATAAGGCATATAACCACCTTTTGCTTCAGCGTTTACTTTTCCATCCATACTTGAGTCACAAGTTGCGAAGTTAGAAGAAGTTTTCACTTCCATGGCAGCAAAAGGACCAAAGACTGTAGCAATATCTGTATCCGTATTTCCTTCCGCATCAGTAACGGTGACTTCATATTCTCCCAATGCTAATCCTGTGATTGTTTGGGTATTTTCGCCGTTGCTCCATTCGTAAGTAAAGGGTGCTACTCCATCGTTTGGCGTAGCGGTAGCGGTACCATTTTCATCACCAAAACAAATGATATTGGTGGCGTCTGCATCTACCCATAGGGCAAAATTATTAGGAGTACTGGCCCAGCTTGTTGCAGCGATTAGCAGACAAAAACTAAAAAACAAAGTACGCTTCAGTGCCTCGTTCGATGCTTTTCTCAAGTTGTCAATATTTATGTTCATAATAATTTCTTTTTGTCTATTAGACATTTCTTCTTTTGAAGTTATTTTGACTGACAAGGATTTTTAGTAATCGTAACATTGATGATTTCAACTCGTCGATCTTTGGCTGCTGCTAGGTCGGTGATGGCTGCTTTTTTATAACATCCTCGACAAGCATTCTCATCTCCTAATGGAGATTCAGTAACTACAATTTGATTTCTAAAATTCTGTAAGGTTTTACCAGATGGTGCCACCCAGCTATTAAAATAATTTGCGATGCTACTAATTCTTCGTTTTGTAAGAGACTTATTGTATTCTGGATTAGATCGTAAACTAGCAAAACCTCGAATTGTAATTTCTATTTTAGCATCTCCTCCTACTTCTTCAAAATAGGTAAGCATCTTACTAGCAAGCGCTTCTAAATTATTAAAACCTGTTTCAACGTCCTGCCTAAAGAAATCATCCATAGCAGGTGTACGTGAGGAAGCAGACTTATAATATCCTTGTTTTTGCTTATAATCATTTAAATAGTCTTGATAAGCCGTTTGATAATTGATGGCAGTTTCTGTTCGCATATTATCAGGTTCTGGTTCATCATTATCAAAATAAAGCACTACATCATTAAATCCAGAAATATTTCTACATAGAAAGAGGTTTTCGGAAAAGCTGGTTGGAATAACAGGAATTCCTTCGGTTGAAATATAAACCGTATCAGGAGAATAGCCATTTTTAGATGCTATAACCATGTAACGTTTTTTCCAATTGATATCGTAATCATACTCATGACCGAAAGCCTCAGTTTCAGTAGACAATAATTTATCTTCCGTCACTTCTACCAATCTCACCTCTACCCCATTCAATGGTTCGCCTGAGACTTTATCAAAAGTTTTTGCTACTAAATCTACCGCAGGTCGCAAGTATACTTTAGCCTCAATAATTGTGTCGACGAAAGGTCCAGGCGTACCAAATTCCACGTTTCCAGTAGTATATTTTTCTTTAGTAGCCACTACTTTATATTGATCTAAAAAATCAACTTGATAATCTTCATAAAGATGATTATCTGATAATGATTTAATTTGAGATTCGAGATCCATATTTTTCAAAGAAGACAATGTTACCTCTGTTCCGAAGAGTGGCTCTCCTGTAATTTCGTTATAGGTGAGTACTTTAACCTCTAATTCTGGATTATTGACCTCATAAATATCATTGCAAACACAATATTGAGAAGTATCTGCACACATTCCACCTGGTCGATTAGATACAAAGTAAGATTTACCAGCCCCACCATTGGTGGAGAAGTAAAATTCATCCGATCCAGTATTAAGTGGATATCCCATGTGGGTAAAATCACTAATTCCGCCTAAGGACATTGGCGCACGATAAATGTCAAATCCACCAAGGTTTTGATGACCTTCAGAACTAAAGAATAAAGCCTGATACTCACTATCATAGAAAGGAGTGATTTCGTCCTCTGCTGTATTCAAAACAGAAAGGTTTATCGGATCGGCATAATCTCCATTTTCATTAATATTAGAATACCAGATGTCCATCTTCCCCTTCCCGCCAGGACGATTACTTGCAAAATACAATACTTCTTCGTTCGTATTTTCATTAAAACCAATACTTGGTTGAGTGGTATTGTAACCGTTTGTATTTATGTGGTTAGGTAATGCGATGGCATTTCCCCAAGTAGAGTCGGTTCGCAATTTACGATAGTAGATCTGACAATTAGTACTATCCTTATTGGTATTTTTACTATCACAAACGGTATAGTATAAATGATTTCCGTTATTTCCAAAGGCAGTATGTGCAACATTGGCACCACCCTCATTAAAATCAAGCGTATTTTCAGCCATATTTCCTCCTGCTTTATCAGCTGTATATAAACGGGTGACTGGGCTTTCACAGACAGCAAATCCGTCATTGATATTTTCTCTTAGAGAGGTAAAGTATAATTTATCATTATGAAGTACCGGAGCCATATCTGTGTATGGCGAATTCACTTTATCATCTAAGTGTTTAATTTCGATAGGATCTTTTTCTAGTGTTCGTGTGGCAGCCCAACGACTATCTTCAATTTCTTTTTGGGCTATCTCACTGTAAGTTCCACCAGCGGCACCACTACCAGAGAGGTAGTTATTAAAATGAAAAATAGCTTCGTTATACTTTCCCATTCTTTTTTTAACGTGCCCCAGCCAATAATCTGATAATGGGTAGTTAGATGCTTCTTCACCACCAAGGATTTGCTGATAATAGCTTTCTGCCACAGGATAAACTCTTAATAACCGAGCATTTTCAGCAGCTCGATAAAAGTTTTCAGCAGTTTCTTTTCCTGCATCATTAATAATGACCTCATAATTAGCAAGTGCTTCAGAATAATCCATTCTTTGCTCTGCTTTTACAGCCGCTTTCTGATAAGCTTTAAGGGATTGAGATTGTGCAAAAAATGGCATGCACAATAGTCCGATAAAGATCAAGGGATAAATAATTTTATACATTAGCTTCAATTCTGATTGAAAAAATTATAAGAAGAAACAAAACGTTTTTTAATTATAAATAAACAGGACAAGTAGGACAGAAATCAACGTCCGGCTTTTTAATAGTATGAATTAGTGAGATTTCAGGACCGCCAAAGTTATTGGTAGCAATATTAATATCTGAGATATTGATATCATAACTAACTCCTATAGTCCAAGCTTTATGATGCACTTCGATCGCTGGAATGATCGCATCACCTGTTCCAAAACCTTCAGCGTTGAAACGATAAGAAAGTCCAAGTTGAACGGCTAGTTCCTTTGTACGAGTCATATTAAGGTGTTGCTTAACAGCTCCTCCAATTAAATACTCTGTATGTGGGCCTTGAAAAGCACCTACCAAAGTAGCAACTACATCTGTTTTTCCGCCTACTTGAAAAAGACCTAATCCATGAATTGCCCAGCGTGCTGGTAATTCTACCGTTGGGTCATCCCAGAAGCTTTTCTGTGGTGTATTAATATGAAATAGTCCAACCCCTAGATCCCAACGCGTTCTTTTTGTTTGATTAGGATGTTGAAAATGCCAGTTTACGCCGGCCGAAAAGT
Source organism: uncultured Saprospiraceae bacterium (assembly GCA_937995675.1). Classification (GTDB taxonomy): domain Bacteria; phylum Bacteroidota; class Bacteroidia; order Chitinophagales; family Saprospiraceae; genus JALZUU01. The sequence continues at coordinate 1,200 of CALKJE010000106.1, read as the reverse complement.
CAAAGTAAATAATAGATTGATCAAAGAAATTTTCGTTATTAGCAAAAGAAGGATCAAACCCTTTACTACCAAATTGTTCATCAAATTCGAGGTTATCTGTTTCAAAGGAACGTTGATAACCGGCTACTTGAAGTCCAGCTGATAAGTAGTGCTTGTTTGCTACTCGAGTAGTATAGGCTAAGTTAAGTCCTAGTTGGGTAGTACCTAGATTTCCATCTCCAGCCCAATCGTGGTTAAAAACTAAACCACCGCCGATAAATCTGTCTTTTTCTTCACAGAGATACCATTTTCTATCTACCGCAAAATAAGCAGTTCGATAAGTAACTGGCACGTCATACCATTGTGCTCGATAATTACCGTTAAATCGGGTCTCTCCTAGAAAAACTCCTGTAAGTGCAGGGTTTAACTGTAGCGGAACATTACCAAATTGAGAGAAGTGAATATCCTGAGCTTTTACGGTATTTACAGTAAAAGTGGATAAAAATAAGAATAGGGCTGCAAACGCGATCTCTTTTACAGAAGTAAATCGGGTGCATTGGGTATATGAATTCATCATAAGTTTCTGTTTAAGAAAAACTTTTCCAAATAAAATTAAAAATGCAATGTGTTGATTGTATGGAATTTACAAATTCAGATAAATTTGAACGTGTAAAAAAGGTCTCATTAGTGTTGGATGTGGTGTCCTCGTGAGTATTAAAACTAATTATGGGGTTTTATCTTAGTATTATAAATGTAATCACTAATTGTTAGAAAAAAAAAAGATAAATGACATTTTTTTATCAATAACTAATATAATTTTCTAGAAAAGATTTTTTCGAAGTTCGTTTTAATGTATTAAAAAACAAGAAAAAAATCCATTTTTAGGAATAAAAAGCATGGTATTTAAAGTTAAGTCAGTTCTAGACTACTCTTCTGTAGTTTTTAGCTAATATTTTTCTAAAAAAATAACTAATTGAAAACAAATTTATAAGGACGTGTCGCTATAATATTTTCAATTTATATTCTTAACGAATAGAAAATTTTATTTGAGTGTTTCCTATTTTGAATTTTTATTTTTTTCTGAATTAAAAGTCATTTCACCTTTTTATAAAACACGTTTTAAATAGCTTGCAGAATAACTAGCTTTATCTAAACCGGATTAAAAAACAATACTTATTTATTTATTAACTTCATTTAATTTTATAAATTAAATACCTTTTC
>CALKJE010000105.1 GCA_937995675.1 uncultured Saprospiraceae bacterium | reverse complement strand
TAAAGCGGCTGAAATGGCTAAAGAACTAATGAATCGTTTCGGACAAGTAGATGTGGTAGATCCAGTAGCAGATCCTAAAGAAGTGAGACAACATTATGCCATGGATTTAAAACCAACCTTGAGTGATGATTACGATGCAGTGATCGTGGCTGTTAGTCACCAAGAATACTTAAGCTTAGAAGAAACAGATTTAAATAATATTTGTAATAAAGATGCTTTCGTAATGGACTTGAAAGGCATTTTAAAAAACAAGATTACAGAGATGAAATATTTCTCTTTATAATAAAAAACTTTATTTTTTTCATACACACTTAACACCAAATTATAATCCCGATCCCGGCTTTGCTTAATTGCGAGGTCGGGTTCTTTTTTTGTTGAATCGTTGAATCGTTGAATCGTTGAAAGTAATTAATAATTTAGTAATGAAAAATTAATAATTATCTTTTAACGTGTATATCTTTTTATTGGAATTTAGTTTTAAAATCTCTTGATTTTCGTAAGAAAGGAAAATTGCTTTTGAATGTGAATGTGAATGTGAATTAAGTAACCTCCTTTACTAAAACTGTCCCAACCGCTTTTATTTAGGGTACTTCCAACGTAAAGTGTATAGAAAACTCTTCCAAATATTTCTTGGTTTTTCCATATCGCAGACCAATTCTTCTCGGGTCATTTTTTCAATATCAAAAACACCATTCAATCGTTTTTGTGCTGCTACTAATTGGTCTAGTGCTACCAATCCTCGACTTACGACAAACATCACTTGCATACAAAAGACGAGATAATTTCCTTGTTTATATTTTAGTAAATGAAAGGCTTGGAAACTGTCATTGACTAATTGAATGTATTCTTTTTGAATGGGTATAATATCTTTGGTTTTCGTTAGTAACGTATCAACGCCATCCAGATGATCGCGGCGCACATCAAAGACATCATCTGTCAGCTGAATTAGTTTCCCTAAAATATAAACTGCTTCTGCTTCTCCTTCGGCATAGGAATGTTGTAAAATGCTACGAGATAAGGCAACGGAATAACTTCCTTTATCATAGGTAATTTGGCGAATGGCGTCGAGAGATAAATTGCCCCCAACTTGTGCCTTACTGGCCTCTTGTTCATATCCCACTTTTTGTAAATAGAAATTAAACTTCGTTGGATCATTTAGATTATTTAGAATCACATCATAAAAGCCTTTACTGAGCAATTCGGTAATATTTCCATACTTGTATTGTCCTTCTGCCAGATCGACCAAAGATTCGTCCATGGTGTAGTCATAATGGTCAAAAAGATCATCATATACCGCGGTTGCTGCTCCTAGATAAAAGCCAGCCAGTGCTTCTTTTTTAGTTTGAGATTTTCCACGTAATACCGTAAACCAAACGTTGGTAATACTTCCTAGCATTCCATGATAATAGATTCTTTTACGGTATTTTAGATTGATGGGTTGTTTTACAGAAGCGTAGGATTTTTTGATCAATTGATAAAGTCCAGGTCGATAGTACAGGGTATTGATTAGAATCACACTATATCCTAGTCTGATCAAACTGTAGCAATAAATAAAAAATTTGACGATCATCAATCGAGTCCTTTAGCCTGCAATCAAGTAGTATGTTCTACTTAGCAATGGACTAACCATTACTTAAATGCAAGATAGGACTATTTGCGGAAATAGATCTAGAGAATCAAAAGACTTATGATGTTTGAAGTATTATTTACGGATTGAGTAGTCAAGAAGGGATAAAATCCAGCATTAATTAGACAGAAACCTTTTCACAAATTAACGATTTATTAATAGTAAAATAAAAGGTGGTTCCTTCGCCTAGTACTGATTCAAACCAAATTCTGCCTTTATGGCGATTGATGATTCGCTTACAAAGAGAAAGTCCGATTCCAGTTCCTTCATAAGTATCCCGACGGTGGAGTCGTTGAAAAATTTGGAAAATCTTATCCGCATACTCAATCTTGATTCCAATTCCATTGTCTCGAACTGTAAAGAGCCAATCGTCTTTACGTTCTTGATTAGTGACAACTACTCTTGGTGCAGGACTTTCGTTAAATTTTATTGCATTCCCAATTAAATTATAAAAAACAATTCCCAATTGATCTGGTACACAGTCAATTGACTGAGGAAGCAAATGCATATCTATACAAGCTTTCTTTTCTATAATTCGTTGGTATAAATCTAGGACTTTATTGTTGACAACTTCGTTTAGATCTGCAGGTTCAAAGTCCAAGGATTGATGACCAACCTTAGAAAACTCTAAGAGATTATTGATTAAGCTCGACATGCGATTAACACCATCTACAGCAAAAGAAATAAATTGACGGCCATCATTTTCTAGACGATCTCCATATTTTCGTTCTAGTAACTGAATAAAATTACCGATCATCCTCAATGGTTCTTGGAGATCATGAGAAGCAACATAAGCAAATTGCTGAAGATCAATATTTGACCTTTTTAGTTCTAAATTAATTTCTTTTTGACGAATCATTCTTCGTTCGATCTCTGCCTCCAGTTCCCGGTTTTGATAAGTCAGTTTATCCATCAACTGATTGATCTTCGCCTCTCCTTCCTTCTGTTGTGTAAGGTCATTCCAGATCGCAAAAAATATTTCTTCCCCATGCAATTCATATTGAGTAATCGTAAATAATACCGTATGATTTTTACCGTAAACATCCTTGATTACCCACTCAAAGCTATGGCTTCCTAATGCTCTTGCCTTATCAGTCATTCCTTGGAATACCTCCATAGACAACTGTCCATCATCTTGAACAATCGGCATTAAATTTTTAATAGAAGTTTTCTTTAATTCTTCTTTAGATTTCATACCTAAAAAAGTCAAGGCAGGTTGATTGCTATTAATTATTTGATCTTTATTAAAAAGAAATAATGGGAATGGTGCGTGTTCAAAAATATTTCTAAACTGTGTTTCACTCTTAGAAAGTGCTTCTTCCACCATTTTCTTTTCTGTCAAATCTTGGACGATTACCATATCCTGAATCACCTCTCCTTCGGCATCTTTAATCAAAGAAACCGTGAGTCGAACCGGTATGGTAGAACCATCTTTACGAAAGAAATTAATTTCAAATTCTAAAGATTGCTTTTCTCCTGAAATCAACTTTGCATACCGTTCTTTTCGTCCTTCCAAGTTTTCCTGGGGAACAATATCCGAAATTTTGAGTTGGTAAATTTCTTCAGGTGTATAACCCAAAAGACTCATAAACTTATGGTTGACATATTTTATTTTTTCCACTCCTTCCGTCACGACAATACCAAGTGGAGCATACTCAAAAAATCCACGAAACAGACTTTCGTTGCTTTCTAATTCACGAGCAGCTATTTTTTCTTTGGTAATATCATCAAAAGTCCAAACACGTCCGGTAAGTACTTCGTTTACTTTATGTGGCTGTGTGGTATAAGCAATGACGCGTCCATTTTGGAATTCTATTTCTCCACTTGCAACTGCTTGCTTCTTTTCTTCCATTTGGCGATAAAGCTTAATAAACTCTCCAGGGTTTTTACCTATATCGACCACACCACATAAAAAATCATTTTCATTTGGCGTTTGATCTTCAATACTCCAGATATCTAAAAACAACTGATTAAACTGACCAATCTTCCCATCATAATCAATAAAGGCAATTCCATTGCGCGTAGATTCTAAGGTAGCATTTGATTTAGCAATTGATTTTTGTAAAGATTTTTTAGTGTCTTTTAAAGTAGAATATCTAAATTCTAATAATCTGCTGATATAACCAATCAGAAAGAACTGATAGATAACATTGCCAAGGGTAAATACAGGAATGTAAGCCGATTTAGCTTCAAGTGGAAAAAATGGTTCTAAATAAAAGAAACTAAACACCGTAAGTAATGCACAGCTAAGAAAAAGCCAAGCAAAAAACTTTCGTTGAGATAGATTTTGATTTAAAAAACAGTTGATCAAAAGGACATTGACCAAAAAGGTAAAAGTCATCGCTTCTCCTCCATATAAAATTGAAAAAGCACTAAATGCGAGACTACTTCCTACAAGAAATGTATTGATTGCATTAGAATTGTTTGTTTTTTTATACACAAAAAAGCACAATATCTCCAACACAATAAGTCCTAAGGAAAAATACATTAATGGGATACTACCAAGTATTCCACTGTAGATAATATTAATGATCAAAAAGGCCGAAAGCGTGTATACGGAAATCGTCAGAAGGTTTTCTTCAGAGTAGTTTAGCCATAACCTTTTTAAAGTACTAGGCACCGTACTTATTTCTTTGGGAATTAATTCAACCATTTTTTTTCTGTTTCTCAACAGAAATATAAGCAGCAATTGTGCCTAAATATCGAAAGGAGGACAGATTGTCCTCCTTTCGTTTAGAAGTTGTTCTATATAAGCGCTGATGAGAGTGTTCATTTAAAGTGTGTCAGCGGGCTGGGCTTCCTTTAGGATTAGAGGTGCGGGCGGCAAAATGACACACTTGAGGAAACAGTCCCGCGCTGATCTCACTAAATTCTTAGTAATCTCGACTAATAATCATTTTAGCTGATTTCACTCTAAAATCTCCCACTTTCACCGTAATCGTATATATTCCGTTGGTATAATTTCCTAGATCAATTCGGAAAGGACTGGTTGGAATAGTGCCAATAATTTGTTCCAGCATCTGTTGGCCCTTGGCATTATAAATTTTTATGACGGCAGAAGCTCCAGCATCGGCTTTCATATTTACATAAATTTCGTTGGTAGCAGGATTTGGAAATATCTTAAATCGTTCATTATCAATATCATACATAATCATTTCCACTCCAGAATATTTAAAATCTCCATCCACATCGTACTGCTTGATTCGATAATAATTAATACCTGGTAATGGCCGATCATCTAATTCTTGATAATAAGTGGCAATAGTCGTTTCACTAGAACTATTCACTGTTTTTAAAATTTCAAAATCTACCCCATCCGCAGATCTTTCAATCTCAAAATATTCATTCTCATTTTCTGTATTGGTTACCCAATTTAATTGAATACCAGTATTCAATCGTACCGTAGATAAAAATAAGATAGCGGCATCCGGATCAACGACCAATCCATTTCCACCACTGGTAATATTAACCGTATAATCTTCTACTTCCCCAAAATCAAACGTCTCACAAGGTCCTGCGTAACTACCTCGCTTCATACTTACTCTCATACGAGTACTTCCCGTAAGGGCCGAATTTGGAATAGTAATATTACCAACTGCCGGAGGTATCGTCGAGCCAGGTGTACCAGCTGTGGCAACTCTCGAAAAAACCTGTTCTCCTGAATCTCCAAAATCTCCATCTTGATTATAATCTATCCATACCCTAAAGTACATGTCCCAGTGAAAATAACTAAAAGTAGGTTGTAAGCTAATCGCTGTAGACGAACCACGACTTACCGATGTACTCTGATTAGTAAAATCTCCATAACGTTCTTTATTCGTATTATTATTTAAATTTCCAAAACTCACATTACTCATCCATGATTGCCATGGAGCATCCCCCAAGGATGCACAATAGGTAGGTGTGTTTCCACCACTAACTGTGAAACTTTGAAAAACGGCTGGTGCGGCATTCCATGCTCCATTACCAGGTTGGGTAGCTCGTACTGTTACCGCTCCGGCAATTCCATTCAAGGTAATGACATTTCCATTAACCGTTGCAGGTCCTCCCGTTACGGTAAACGCTACTGGCAAACCAGAAGTGGCCGTTGCGGAAATAGTAAATGGCCCATCCGTCACTTGCTTATCTGCTAACGGAGGGAAATTAATGGTTTGATTCTGTTGATTTGAACTAGTAGAAAAACTAACAATATCCGTTGCTTCAGGATGATCCAGCGGTGTATGACTAGTCTCTTCCGCCACTTGTGCTTGGATCGTATGATTGCCGGAAGGCACGTTTGTAAAGGTATAGGTTCCCGTTAAATTATGAATATCTACTGGTGTTCCATTATCAAGCGTCAATAGTAAATGGTCTGAATTAAATAAAGCTAAATCGCCAGACACGGTATAATTTACCGTTACTGTAGATCCATCAATACTTTGATTTTGAGTTGGGCTATTGATTACAACACGCGGTATTTGATTGCCAGTCACGACTTCAAAAGATCGAGTTATTGCCGGTGCTGGATTCCAATTAGCATTACCTGCTTGATTGGCTCGGATGGTTACGGTTCCTTCATTTCCAGTTAGCGTTACCGTGTTACCAGAGATAGTGGCTGGTCCAGATACTCGTGTAAAACTTACTGGTAATCCAGAAGTAGCCGTCGCTGAAAGCGTAAACGGTGGATTAGTTCCTGCCCGAGCAATTAAGGAAGCAAAATTGATGGTTTGATCTTGTGGTCCACCACTACCCGTCACGTTCAAGGTATAATCTTCTACCTCTCCAAATTGGAAAGTCTCACAAGATCCAGCATACGCTCCTCTTTGCATAGCAATTCGCATTCGAGTATTTCCCAAGGATGCCCCAGCTGGAACTGTTATATTCATATTAATATTTACTAATAAGGTTCCTTGAGGAGGAGCAACACTAATTCTAGATATTTCCGTTTCTCCACTATCCGCAAAATCACCGTCCTGGTTCCAATCTACCCAAACACGAATGTATTCATCAAAAGTCGTCCAACTAAAACGATGACTAAGTGATAATGGTATGGTCGCTCCACGAGCAACATCGGTACTAAGACTGGTAAAATCTCCATAAAGATCTTTTACGGAATTATTATTAATTGATCCAATCGTGATATTACTAATCCATTCTATCCACGGCTCTTGTCCTTGGGCATTACAATAGTTAGTTGGTCCACTACAATCTCTAACCTCTTTTTCGACGACAGTCGTATATTGGAAGGCGGTACAATTTGCTCTTCTTGCGCCTCTTCGGTACCAAGTTGTCTGAGAGATCGTTCCTGGATTATAACTATTTCCATTTGCACCACTAATTACGGTCCAAGGACCAGTAGGAGAAGCCGTTGATCGTTGCCAACGATAAGTAATCGCACCACTTCCTCCAGAAGGAGGGGTTTGATTTCCAATATTAGAAGGATCATAAGCATCACAGATAGATTGGTTTCCACTAATCGCTCCGGCGTTGGTTATATTATCACAGTTATTAGAAATTGTATAATTTACATTTAATGAATTAGAAACCGTATTTCCATTTCCGGCTGCATCGGTTACCCGATTAATAGGTAATTGAATGGTTACTGATCCAGCGGAAACTGGTGAGACTGTAAAACTATAATTACTACCTGATCCACTGAGTCCGGATCTATTTCCATTTGCTATTGAAAAATCAGATAAGGTTAAACCACTAACCGCTTCTGTAAAAACAGCGTTTACCGTAAATGGACCATTTACGCTATTAGATGCGGTCGTTAAGGTTACATCAGGAGGAGTTGTATCTCCAGGTCCTCCCCCATCACAACCATTTACTTCTACTTCGGCTAGCGCCATAAATCCTGCGCCGTTTTTGTGCAATCTTACATATCTTCCGCTTCTATTTATTGCGACTGTCGAAGGAGATCCTGCTACTGCAGTTTGCAAATAATCACTAACACCAGATTGGCTTAGACTACCACTAATGGTGGTAGATGAAAAAGGAACATCAGAAACAAAAATATAATAATTAGATAATTGATCTGCACAACAATCAGTACGATTATAAACGTCAATATCTGTAATATCTTTTACCCCTCCTAAATCAACTTCCCACCAAGGGTCCGATTGCCAGCCAGTACTTGATACAGAAAATGAAGACCACCAATTTCCACTTGTATTTCCATCTACTGCTAAATCGGCAGTCGCGCCTCCTCCATTATAATTACTAGATTGTGTAGCAGGTTTATTAAGTGCTAAATTCGTTGGATTATTACAGCCAGTACTTTCTGAATAATTAACTACCAAATTATTGGAAATTAAATTCCCATTTCCTGCCCCATCTGTCGTTCGATTTGCAGGTAATCGTACCGAAACACTTCCAACGCTAGTTGGATTAACCGTAAAACTATAGTTTTGACCAGTACCAGAAAGATTAGAAAGACTGGCATTGCTAACCGTAAAATCTGATAAACTAAGTCCGGTAACTGACTCGCTAAAAGCTGCATTTACCGTATAAGGTCCAGTGACATTATTAGATGCGGTACTGAGGGTAATCGTTGGATTTGTATTATCCACCAATATTGGAAACAATAAATTTTGAGGGATTACTTCCCAAGGTTGGCTGCTACTACGCCATTCTAATTTAGCAGAAGCAGCTCCCGTTGCTTCATAGTATTCCATTCTAATATTAACCTTATTATTTGCGGTAAGATTAATCGTACCGGTATGAGCCGTAGCACTTTGGGCAATCCATTGATTAATGATTTGTTGATCATTGATCCACAGCCGTACCCCATCATCTGTCGTCGTTCGGAAGGTATAATTTTGACTAAACTCTGGTAAGATTTCTCCTTCCCAACGAACGGAATAAGTTTCGGCAGAAATGCCTGAAGCAGGACTTCCAGATCCCCAATTGAAATCAATTACTGGATCAACACGCGTTAATACTGGACTGGTTAAATTTGCATTATCAAAATAAGTACCTGTAATTCCAGTACCACCACCAATCTTAGCAACATTAAAAATTCGCTCTATCGGAATTGCAGGACGGTACGTATTATTTCCACTTTGGATAGCTCTTACGACCACCTCTCCTGGCTGTCCCGTTAACGAAATTGTATTTCCGGAAATCGTAGCAGGGCCGCTTATGACATGTAAGATTACTGGCAATCCAGAACTAGCACTTGCGACTAAGTTGAAATCACTACTGGTGGTTAATTTATCAGAAATATTATTAAAACTAATCGTCTGGTTGGTACCAGAACAGTTAGGAAAAATATCTTTTTGGTAAGTATCTGTTAATCCTCTGGGGTCGGTAACGAATAGTTTTACTCTGTAAAAATAGGTTGAACCATCACAACCAACCGGCGACAACTGCGTCGTAGTAACTTTGTTATTATCTCCTGGTTCTGGGTGAAAATGATTATTGTGATGTAGTTCCGTTACCCACGTATAGACCAAACTATTATTACTATGTTCGGCATCTGTTACTACGGCACTTAAATTAAGCGTTGTTGGGTTCGTTGGAGAAAAGCTATTGGTATTATCAATACTTACAGATACGATATTGGGAGGTGTATTATTTAATGAAATAGGAATTATCTTTTGAGAAGTAAGATTACCATTATCACGAACGGTTAATCGTACATTAAAGGAGACTGGTCCTGTGGCAGTTGTGGTAAAGATATGACTTGGATTTGCCGCTGTACTGTTAGGAGAACCATCTCCAAAATCCCAAGTATACGTTAAGTTATCATTATCAGGATCATAACTTTGATCGCCAAAAAACTGAACTGTTAATGGTCCTGAGCCATAGAGTACGTCCGAGGTAGCTACTGCGACCGGAGGTAGATTTCCTCCCGTGAAAGAAATCTTACGAACCGTATTCATATTGGGATTATTATTTCCAGCGGCACCTGCCAGATAATATAAGCCACCATCAATCGGTGAAGTTCCCACGAAGACTATACCTTGAGCTCCTTCTAGAAAGTTACTAACACTAATAGGATTATTATTTGCATCAAACTTGATTTGTTTAATCCAGTCTCCACCATAATCCGCATGAAAATAGGAATTCTGATAATTAGCAGGAAAATCACTTCCAGTATACCAAGTACCTCCGATGGAACAATTCCCTTGAAAACTTGGTCCTGGTAATTGACTAGAACCCACGTTAACGATTGATCCATTAACCAGTCCTCTTGGGGTAGAATTACGCCAGTCTAGTTTAGGACGTTCATGGGTCGGAGGAGCAAAATTATTGTTATTGTAACCGGGTTGATTGGTCATCCCCTCAAATTTTGGCCAACCAAAATTCTGTCCTGGTGCGTCCATAATATTTAACTCTTCTCTATTTCCCCATCCAACATCTCCAAAAAAGAAAACGCCAGGATCTCCATCTGTTGGGTTATGACTTCCAGTTTCAGGTTGTAGATTCATCCGACAAGGATTCCTTACACCAGTTGCCCAAATCTTGGATTGGTTAGAACCAGGGTTACCAGATTGATAGTATGGATTACTTGGAAGTCCGTTTCCAGTAGCTGGATCGATTCGAATAATTTTTCCACTTAAGGAACTCAATTGTTGACAACGATATGCTCCTACATTTTCAGCTGGAGTGATGATTCCATCATTCAATCCTTGCTGCCAGTAGGTTTCGGAAGCCGAACCTTCATCGACCGAGGAGTAACTGGCACCATCACCAAAACTTGCTAATAATGTTCCATCTGTTCCAAATACTATCGAACCTGTACCATGAGACTGATGCAAGATCGGTGGTCCAGTATTAGGTGTTGCACCAACTAGAACTTGTCGAGAATTATTATTAACAGAATTAAAGTTATTATTTGCATCCGCTTGATAACGGGTAACACGTCCGATGGTGGCAGCGAAGTATTCATTGGTATTTGGATTATAGTTCGCCGTTCCCGCGTACAATAGATGGTGTCGATCCACTACATAACATAAATAGATATAACCATTCGACAAAAAATCAGGATCAAGGGCAAATCCCAAGAGGCCGAAATCACGCCATCCTCCAACTTCGTCACTGATATCAATAAGTGGTTGGGATGATTTAATACCATCTTCTACGATCCAAACTTTGCCATTTCGTTCCCAGACGTACATTCGTCCATTGTCATCAAAGGTCATTCCCACGGCCATGGAGAAGTCAGAAGTATAAGGTACATCCGCAAAACCTGCAGGTTGAGCGTGGATTTTAGGTCCTAAAAAGAAGATAAAAGCACTAATTAATAGTAAGGTCAAAGATCGTAAGTAAGGTAAATTCATGTTCTTTTTTGTTTCTATAAAAGAAAATATGGTTAGGTAATATTTCGGGTAGAAATATTCTATTTTGTCATTAAAAAGGAGGAAAAGAGAAAAATTAAAGGCAGCTTTTTTGGGGAAAATGGCAGTTTTTTTGCTAAAAACTGTCGTTGAAGGGCTAAATCTTAATTAAAGTAAATTTAGTGAATTATTACACAAAACCGAAATATTACCGTAAGAAAAGCGGTCAAAAAAGCCATAGATTAACAACAAAATGGAGAATTACCCTATTTAAGGTAGAACATTTTGTAGCGTTTTACGTTTAGAGAGTTGAACAAAGATCATATTATTGACTTATCTAATAAAATGACCTATCTTTGCGCCGCCTTTTGGGAGATGCCCAAAAAATACACTGTAACTACCGAGAAACTCGAAAGCCAAAGAACGATTTTAGAAAGCATTTTTACCCATGAACAAGATTATTTTATCTCTGCTATCACTAGCAGGAGTAATAGCTAGTAGCTGTTACCAGCCTCCAATGGACAAAGATCTCTCTTCTCAGAGTGAGATGGATAAGGTATCTCCTTTTCATATCGAGCATGATTTTGCTTCCAATGGCAAAAAACAAACCGCTCCACTACAAAGCGAGCTATACACTCCACAAGCAATAAGTGCTGCTCACTTTCCAGAAATTACCGACCCGGTATTAACTGCCTTGGAGCAGCAAAAAAAATTACTTAAATACAAAAAGCGGAAGACTTCACAAAAGGTAGGCAACGTGGTTGTTACTAACGAACAACTACAAAAGACTGCCGATATTCTGCTAAATGCTAAGGATGGAGATCTTGCCGAAGTGATCCATCAATTAGATGCGCATAAAATACATGGGGAAGATCAACGAGGTAATGTTCACTTCACTGGTTATTATACTCCGGTACTGCCTGTTAGCAGTATGCAATCTAAAGAATTCCCTTATCCTATTTATACCTTCCCTCAAGACTGGCAAGGAGACCTTCCTACTAGAAAAGAAATCGATGGAGATTTAGTATTAAAAGGTAGAAACTTAGAACTGGCTTACGCTAAAAGTTTAATCGATATTTATATCATGCAGGTTCAGGGATCTGGGATTGTAGAATACGAAAATGGTCAACAAAAGCTTTTTGCTTTTACTGGTTCTAATAGAAAATCTTATGCGAGTATTGGAAAATATATGCTTAAAAAAGGACTAACTACACCGCAGCATGTTTCTTTACAATTTATCAAAAAGTATTTGCGCGAAAATCCAGAAAAAGCACACGAAATTTTATTTAGTAATCCATCTTATGTTTTCTTCAAGCCAGTTGATTCAAATCCAAAAGGAGCAGGATTGGTACCGTTAACGAAGCTGCACTCTATCGCTGTGGATACTCGTTACATTCCAATGGGAAGTATTCTTTTAGCTAGTATTCCAATAATTAATGACAAAAATAGAGTCATTTCTCACGAATACCGTTTGGTCGTAGCACAAGATATTGGAGGAGCAATCAAAGGACCTGGCCATGTTGACCTTTATACTGGAATTGGTTATGAAGGCCGAAGACAAGCAGGTCGTTTACATCATTATGGCAATCTATGGCTTCTTCTTCCTAGCCAAGAAACAACAAGTCCTGCGTTAGCCTTAAAATAAGAATAGAAGTCTGAAGATTTGATTAATAGAACCTGGACGGTTTCAAGAACGGTTTTGGTTCTTAGACACTTTCTAAACATTTCTCATGTTTGATTAAAAACAACTTTGTTTTCTTAGTAAAAAAAATATTCTATATTTAAATGTTGTTTGCCTTGCATATATGTAAAAAAATATACATATTTGTGTTACTCTACTCCACGATCTTATTGTTCTTCTCACAAGAAGGACAAACCATAAAATCTTAGCCCCAATATTTTATTATTTAAAACTAAATGAATAAGTGTAATTCTTGTTCTTTTGTCTAGTACAATTACGTTTATAAATATATCTAAAGATTTAGCATATGGCTTAATTTTTGTTCTATTTTAACACACAACACTATAAATCCACCCATGACAGACTTAAAAAGAGAGCATAAGAAATTTCAACAATCAAAAAATAAAACCAGTCAAAAATTTGCCGACAGATTACTCATCTGGACAATCCTGATATTTGGTATTACAGGACTGTTATATATCCTTGAGAATATGAGATACAAAAAGGATGAAATAGCTGGTACTTCTATTTATGAAAACGCTATTGGTGATAATCGCACTTCTGATACCAAGAAAATTTTAGTAGATGAATCTATTGAAAAAGAAGCGATAATAGGGGAACAACTTCACGTTGGTGGTCCACTTGAAGCACATACACCTGTTCTTTTTGAAGTAGAAAATTTTTACCAAAATGCGGAATACCTACTTGATTTTGGAGATGGTGTCCGTCGAGTTCTTAACCAACGAACTGATTCTCATATCTATGATCGACCTGGTAACTATAAATTAGAGTTGTATGTAACCTATAAAGGCGAGCGTCAAAAATTAGCAAGTCAAAATGTAATGATCATGGAGCCAATCACCGTTGCTACGAACGCTACTCGAATTGATTTTTAAAAAAAGCCCCTTCTCCCGAAGGAAAAGAGGCCTACACAAATAATAACCCTACTGTTATTTCAACAGTTAGATTAATTCTTCTGAAAAGAAAGCCATTGATTGATTAAACAATCAATGGCTTTTCTCATCTTACTTATTTCTATCAAATGCTAACGTCTATTTAAGAATCATCTTCTTAGTAGCGACGCCATGATCAGTTTCCAATCGATAGAATAAAATACCTGTGGCATTTAATTCAGACTGTTCGATCACTTCTTCATTATATCCTGCTGGGTAATCTCTTGTCGTTGTTCTTAGTACTTTACCCGCTACATCATAAATGACTAAAGTAGCTGTACCAGTTTCCGGCAATTGGAACCCAATCTTAGTTTCAGTACGGAATGGATTCGGTTGATTTTGGAATAACTTAAAGACAGATTTTTCATCCGCTCCAACGTCTCCAAAACGTAATTGAACATCCATTATATCATTCGAAACATTATAAGCTTCCGCTGGTGTATAGCCATCATACAAACCAATGACATCGCTAATTCTAACCCGCTCCATAGCCGTAAAAGTCAACATAAACGTTGTTGATCCTTTCGTAAGGCTTAACGGATTTTCGCGATTCCAGCTTGTTGTGATAATTCCCTCTTCAGCTTTAACTCCAAAGTTATCCGCATTCAATGAACGCAATTCTTTGGCTTCCATA
The DNA here is from genome assembly GCA_937995675.1 of uncultured Saprospiraceae bacterium. Classification (GTDB taxonomy): domain Bacteria; phylum Bacteroidota; class Bacteroidia; order Chitinophagales; family Saprospiraceae; genus JALZUU01. The sequence goes on along the minus strand of CALKJE010000105.1, from coordinate 6,783 downwards.
TCCTCAAATACTACTTGATCGGCGTTGTATTTCAAAGTAAACTGGTAACCTAAAATTTGTTCAAACTCAGTGGCATCAAAAGCTACACTAAAGGTCTCACCAGTCTCCACCAATTGATCTTCCAACTGGAATACTAGTTCTGAATCTTTTGAGCGTGTATCACCACTAACTAATTGATTTGGCTGCGCTGAATTATTTAAATCACCAATCTTAACAGCAATAAAGTCAGACGCCAATTCTCCTGCTAAATTATTAACTATCGAAGTCTCAGGGAAGGTCTCTGCAAAAGGATTCGCATTGGTAAATTCATACGCTGCATCCACAAATCTCCAAGAAGTGTTATTAGCAAATTCTTCATCAATATGTAAGATCAAGCGACGTAAGCCAATCATATCTAAAGATGAGATAGTACCAGACTTATTAACATCCGCTGCAATCATCTGATAAGGAGAGTTCAATGGATTGATATCTAGAATATGTTGTCCTAATAAAATCAAATCAAAAGTAGTCACTCCGTTTAACGGATCATCGTTACGGTTTGGCTGAACTTCATAATCGTTATTCATCGGTGTAGCAAAATTATACAGTCCATCTTCTGCCGTCATTTCTTCCTGCGCAAAATTAGTTCCGCTATAATTTAAGGCGACTGATACATCTTCTACTGGCTCATCCATTTCTGTAATAATCAAACCAGCTACAGTTGACATCTGTGTATTGCTACCCATCACAAAAATAGTTTGCTGAATCGTTGAAGCAGCACCGGTACCATCTGTTACCGTCCATGTTCGAGTTACCGTGTATCCACCTGGGCAACTACCACCACTTGTTTCATCACTAGAGGTTAGTGTAGCGCCTCCACATCCGTGAACGAATACAGGTGTATCAAATTCAGGAACTGCAGGACAAGTAATCATCTTGTCTTCTAATTCGCCAATGAAGGTTGGTGGGAAATTATTTTTCAATTTAAATAATCCTGGTACCACTAAGTCATTTCCACATTCATCAGAGAAAGTAAATGTAACCTCCGTTCTTGCATATGGGAATCCATCTTCGAATGTAGTATTTGGCATTAATGGTTCGTAACTAACGCTCACTTCACCACAAACATCCGTTGCATTTAGGCTAGCAATTGTATTGTTGATCCAGCTAATATACTGTAGTCCAGTAAGGTCATCACATTCTCGAATTGCAGGTGTTACGGTTCCAGTCACAGTTGGTGCAACATCATCCACTACAATTACAGGAACGGTACAACTACCTGTTCGACCACAAGCATCCGTTGCTGTGAAAGTAACCACAGTAACATCACCACATTCACCCAAAGAGTTTGGATTAAAGTTATTGGTTACCGTGTATACCGATTCTTCACAAGCATCAACGACGACTGCTCTATCCGCAAACTCGTTGAAAGTTGCTAATAGTTCCTCTCCACTTACACTACATGGTAAGTAACAAACTTCATTTCCACAGAGAATCTCTGGTCCTTCATTTTGGATGGTATAAGTCTGAGTCGTAGTCTCTACTCTACCACAATCATCCGCAACGGTATAAGTAATAATATAACGAGTACCATTACATCCTGCTACGCCAATTGGAGCAGAAATCGAAGAAGTAATCGTCGGTGGATTGCCACAAGGAGCCATTGCTTCTACAAGGTGCTCTTGTGGAACAACATTTACTTGACAATCAACTACTTGATCTGGTGGTGAACTAGTAATCATGATTGGTGCGGTATCTACCACTTGGATAACTTGAGAAATAGCGGAAACATTTCCACAACCATCATCAAAAGTCCAAGTATAAGTAAAGGTAAATCGAGTCGCACATTGACGATTCGTTACTTCACTAGTTGGTAAAACGGTAATTGGACCTGCGCAATTATCAAGTGCTGTCAATTCTATCGGCACAGGAATATCTTGTGGACATTGAACCGTAATATCAGCTGGTGCTGCTGGTGCAACTGGAGGCGTGGTATCTTCTACATTGATTACTTGTAATCAAGTAGAGAATAATTCACACTCATCAGTGGCCGTCCAAGTTCTTTCGATGGTAAACGTATTCGCACAAGAACCAGGGATAATTACATCCGCAAACGTTATAATGATATCAGCATCTGCCGTACAATTATCTGTAGCCGTTGCGGTACCATTGGTCGCAGGAGAACGATCTACATCACATTCGATGGTTACATCGGCAGGACAAGTAATCACTGGATCGGTGGTATCTTGAACAAAGATCGTTTGTGTACAACTAGAACTATTTCCACAGTTATCAGTGGCTACCCAAGTTCTTTCGATCGTAAATTCATTCACACAATCTCCAGGAATAATAAAGTCAGAAGAAGTAATCACAGGCATCGGATCACAATTATCAACTGCGGTTGCTACTCCCGTTACACCTGCTCCAGGTGCAGTAAAGGACCAGCTAACTACTAAGTTAACATTGATCACACAACCTCCATCACCTCCTGCATCATCTACTACATTTAACAACCAAGTTCCGTTTGGATCAATACCATTGAAACCAGCTAAAGGAGCTTCCGGTAAAATCATTCCCGAAATAGCAGCTCCTGCTAAATAATCATTTGAACAATCGTCAGGTGCTCCAACGTCCGTTCCCGCTCCTGTAGTAGCGCAAGCAAGTGGAGCTCCAACATCTGTAAAGGTAGCAGATACATTATTATTTCCAAAACATTCATCAGAGACTAACATTACCGTTGTTCCATCAGGACCTTCTAGCTCTAATTCAAGATCAGCTGCAAAAGAATGATCGATATCCATTTGGATGGTAACATTGGTTACTACTGCTCCAGCAGGCGCGCCAGCAGCTGCCAAAGAAATACTACCAATTGGTCCGCTCGTACCATCATCCCAAGTGAGGTTGGTCGTATTTGTAGCCGTTGCCATTCCCGTCATTACATTACCAGGAGCCGTATTTTGATCACACTCTACGATAAGACTGGCAGGACAAGTAATAATTGGAGCTGTTTCATCCGTAATATTAAGTACCTGTACACATCCGGTCGTATTTCCACAATCATCTGTAACAGTCCAAGTTCTAGTGATGGTCATCTCTTGATCACAAACACCAGGTGTTACTACATCTGCAAAAGTAGATACTAGATCTGTATCACAATTATCGCTAGCGACTGGTCTTCCTGTAAAGTCAGGAGTAGTTGGTTGATCACATTCGATATTCATATTCGATGGACAAGTTATTAGTACAGGTGCAACATTATCCGTAATGGTAATAATCTGGTCACCTTCGGTAAATAATCCACAATCGTCTGTTGCTCTCCAAGTTCTGGTTAAGGTACCAGCCTGAGGGCAAGCACCCGCTACGAATACATCTGTAAAAGTGATAGCTACATCAGCATCACAATTATCCATGGCGGTGGCGAATGAACCTAAACCAGCAGGCGTCCGGTCTTCTTCACAGGAGATGGTAAGTGCACCAGGAACCGTAAGCATTGGAGCATCAGAATCCAATACCGAAATTGTTTGTGTACACTGAGATACCAAACCACATTCGTCGGTAGCTGTAAAAGTTCGCTGGATAGCAAAAATTTGTGGACAAGTACCTCCTGGAATGGTCGCATCCGCAAAAGTAATCGTTACTGGTCCACCACAATTATCCGTAGCCGTAGCCATTCCAGTCCCGGCTGGCGTACTATCATCATCACACTCTATGGTAGCATTGGCAGGACAAGTAATCATCGGAGGAACGTTATCTTGAACGGTAATCGTCTGTGAACAAGTAGCGGTACGATTACAGAAATCTGTAGCGGTCCATGTTCTAACAATTACGCTGGTCGCTCCACAACCTGGCGTTACGACATCGGCAGAAGTAACGGTTGGAGCCGAACATTCAGCCGTAGCTGTCGCAGATCCTAAAGCTCCTTCACTCGTATCGTCTCCACAATTTACCGTCGTACTCGCAGGACAGAATGTAAAAGATGGACCATTGTCACTTTGTATGGTAAAAGTTTGCATGCACTCCGTCATATTTCCTGCAGCATCTTGAATAAAATACGTTCGAGGAATGAGAATTGGATCTCCAGGACAACCTGAATTGCCAGGGATAATCGTAAGCGCAGATAAAACTACATCCCCACAAGAATCAATAACAACTGGCAAGTCAAAATCTACCGGAGGAAGATCTGCCCGACAAGTTAAATCTTGATCTGTGATATTTGTACAATCCACTACGAGTTGATCACCAGGCATGATTTCAGCAGAAACCATCGTACTACAAGTTGGATCCGCATCACTGGTAGCCGTAACGACGTAAGTTCCAACAGCTAAATCTGTAAAGATACCAGTCGCATTCGTCCCTACTACTACTGGGCCATTAGGACCAGTGAGTGTGTAAGTGAAAGTTCCACAATGAGAAGCAACAGCAGTTATACTACCATCTGCAGCTCCCAAACAGGATTCGTCAACAGCGGTTATTCCATCAATAGAAATATCACATGCTGCTTCTGGAATAACCACCGTAGTAGTTACAAAGCAAGTAGGATCTGCGTTATTTTCTAGTCTCACTGGATAAGAACCTGGAGCCAAACCACTGAAGGTCGTTGGGGATCGATTGATTCTAGAAATATTTATGGCAGGAGCAGGAGTAACTAAGGTAACGGTAAAGCTTCCCAACGTGCTAAAATTAATTGAGCTACCACAAGCACTTGAAGTGACTACCACACTACCGTCATCTGCACCAGGACAAGAAGGAGGAGTCACATCTGCACCGTCAATAGAAACGGAACATGTAGGATCTAATACTTCAATATTTACCACCTCATTACAAGTGGCATCGCCTGTAAGTTCTGCTCTCGCAATATAATTACCTGGAGCTAATCCAGTAAATATACCAGTCGTGTTGGTTGCCACAGGAGCAGGGCCATCTGGTCCCGCGATGGAATAGGTGATTGGATCTGCACTAGTAGCGGTAAGGGTAATCGTACCATCATTTACTCCGATGCAAGAGGTAGGAGTCGCAGCAGACCCTGTGATTGCAATATCACAATCACAGGCAGATAGGCAAGTACGAGAGTCAATGTGCGCTTGCATCTGGGTGATGTTACCAGCAGCCCAATCAGTAGCATTTATAGCAATAATAGCAGACATGATCGTCACACTAGGAGTAGCTAAACCATGTTCTCCATCCCATAAGTGTCCATTTTCGTGTGCACTCAATGAACGTAAACCATTCATACCAGTCGTAAAATATTCGCAAACGTTATATTGCTGTGGAGAACAAACCACTCCGATTCCACCCGCACGGCCAATTAAACCGCTACCAGTGACATCACTGATCACATCACGGTTTACCCATAATTGTCCAATATCATGAGGATTAGCAAATCCAGCAGCAGCCCATGGCTCAAAACCTGGAAGTCCATCAAAAGGAGGATCTGTCTCATCTAACAGCTCGTCCATTTGCTGACTTCGGGTCCAAGGATCAGCAGTTAGTGTAGCAGGAATGACTATTTCACTTACAATATAGGTAAGCATAAAATCATCATATAATGCTTCCATCATATTGGTAATATCTAGAATTTCTGTTTGAACTGCTGCCACAGTTCCAAATCTAACAACCATATCATTGGCTGCAGCTAATGCGAAATCTACCTCCATACATGCCATGAGAATAGATCCACTAGATCCATTACCTGATTGGCTGCTGTGTAAATGCTGTTGGTGGCCGCTTTTAGAATGTGCTTTTACCCCACCACAACGAAGCGAAGGATTAGGAACAACATCAGCGATCTTGTACACTACATATTTGTTAGGATTAATGGTGGTATCATCTAATAAAGTTGCCAATTGTTCGACAAAATACTCATCGCCATTCGTTTTAACCATTCCAATGATTCGATCTTCATAAATAGACATTCGTACTTTAGAGTTAGGATCACCATTTACATATCCTTTGTAAGTATAAGTCCGATTTATATCTCGGTACTCTACTCCATTGTCTGTTAATACCGTAGTTTGAAGTCCTGGAGCAATTAAAGGATTACTTACTAAGTTTAGTTGCCAGTTATGGCTTCCAAGATTAAGACTGAAGAGCATTTCTTCTTGTTCGGTACCATTGGTTAAACCAGCTAACTCAGTCATTTCAAGCTCGTGTACTTCATAGGCGTTAAAAGTTGTAGATAATTCCGGATGGGAATAACTAATCTTTTTTCCTTTTAAAGTTTGTTGTCCAAACATGATGGGTACACAAAAGAAAATCAGAAACAGCGTCATCGGCCATTGCAGATTTAGATTTCCCCAATTGTTTTGACGACAATTGAAACGTTGTAGTTTTTTCATAATAAAAGTTTTTAGAGTTATTAAAAAATTAAATAAAAGGTGTGTTTCACAACATTTTTTGATTGGGACATAGGTATCTTAGGCCGATTAGTTGCTACTACTAATCAGCTATTATTAAATTTCTACCGACAGATTTTGATCTGAATCGAAAATGAATCTTGTGGGATGATTCTTTTTATTTTAGCTATTTACTTAGCTAAAATAAAGGTCACACCTTATTCATCTACGTTTCCATCGTTGCTATAAAACAACGCTGTCGAAGATTTTGAACATAGCGATGACTGTTAATTCACGCACGGTTCGTAAAAGATTAAAAAACTTCTGTGATATGAAGTTTTCACTTAGTATGAATTAAAAATTTCAAAAAGGTCAACTTATACAAAATCTACTTTTTGCAGTTGGGACAAAGACCTTTAAGGTAAAACAAACTGCTTTACCCATTTTCATGGAATATAAAATGTTGGAAAGA
>CALKJE010000104.1 GCA_937995675.1 uncultured Saprospiraceae bacterium | reverse complement strand
CACTGAACTCCTCACCCGTATCCATATCAAAACAAATTTTAAATTATACTCCTCAGGTTTTTAAAGGACCTGGATTAAATAAGTTTTTAGTAACAGTTTTTTATAGGTATGGCTGTATCTTTCTGAGATATGGCCTTTTTTATATTCACAATATAAATATATTTTTATTTAAATTGACTTTACTTTTAAACCTCCTTATATTACGGTCACTTACGAATTTTTTTTACAATTTTACTAACCGCATTTTTTGAATTCTTTTCTGAGAAAAGAAGCAATTAATGCATACCAAAACTTCACCTGATATGACCTACGGGAACAATTCCAGACAACAGCTCTTGTTGTTTTTAATCTTGCTCCTCCCTACGTTAGCCTTTTCGGCTCATTATTCAACTCAAAATACTTTTGACTCCGATTGTGGTAAGCACGTAGCTTATTGTGAAGGAGAACGACATTATCCAGATGGCGTCGTCTACCAAGGCGAATTTATGTACGGCAAACCACATGGAAAAGGCTCCATGACTTGGAAAGACGGCAGTAAATATAAAGGCCAATTCGTTAAAGGACTTCGAGAAGGTGAAGGTGAACAGACTTTTCCTGATGGTAGTTCTTACTTAGGAAATTTCAAAAATGGGTTTATGCATGGGCAAGGGTTATTTACTTTTGCGTGTGGCCACGAATATCATGGCATGTTCATAAAAGATAAAATGGATGGAAAAGGTGCTATCCATTTTGTCAATGGAGATTCCTATAGCGGCGACTGGGTTGGTGAATTGCCAGATGGAGATGGAACTTATACGCTAGCAGATGGTACTCGTTATTTAAGTGCTTTTCGTAGTGGTAAGCGCCACGGAGAAGGAACGGTTGCTTTTCCAACAGATGATCTAATGACAACTTATTGGAAAAAAGGAAAAGCTACTAAAACAGCTAGATTTGAATTCAAAAATGGAGATCAATTGATTGGAAATTGGAACACCGGTTCTCTGGACAATGATCTTATTTATACCTTACAATCTGGATTAACCGTTTCTGGAAATTTAGCAAAAATTGAATCTGAATTATTAAAGCAAAAGATTAATCCAGAAAAACTACGACAGAATATCGCTTTAATTTATTATGCGATTGCCATGGAATATAAGATCAATAAAGACTTTAAAAAAGCAACTAAAATAGTCGATCAGGCACAAGCAAAACTGTTGTCAGAGGACCCACTTTTTCAAATAATCGAAAAACAAAAACAAGATTTCAATAATGATATTCAAATCTTTTAACATGTTTTCTAACATTTTAAAAATGAATTAATTGTCACTGATTTAGAATATTAATCAGCCACTGTAAACTTAATTGTTTTATAGTGGCTTTTTTAATTGTCACATCTGAACTTTTCTTGTAAAAATTAACGAATACCTATTTTCTGTTCATTTTACCAACTTTCTGTGACTGCGCATTTTTAAACAAAAGAAAAAATAAAATATTTATATTTATAATACAAACAGACTTCTTTACGTTACCAACAATCCTTCTTTAGTCCAACTCAAAACAACAACTACTCTATTTGTGACATTTTTACAGACGGTCTGATTTTTGCCATTAATTAAATACCCACCCATACTGTCTCCCCATCAGACAAATCCTCCTTTACTGTATTTTATTGAGCTTAATCATTATTAATTCACTCCTCTCGTATTTTTCAAAGCTTACTTCTTACACTAAATTATGTCTTATGAAATCAAACAAACAAACTTTTCAGGACACAAAACAACTGACAACACACTTTTTAAAACACACTACACACATTTTTTTACTACTTTGTTTCATTTTTACAATACCTACACTTGGTTTTGGTCAAAATGTTCTAAGAACTAGAACTATAGAACAAACTAATCATTGTACACGCGATGAACCGTATTCTTTTTATATGTCTGATGCGAATTCTGAATTTGAAAAACGCTATCAAATTCAAAATGGAGAATTCATTGAATACGATAACGGAACCGCTCGTATAACCGGATTAGCCGTCAATAACGTTGATAGTAATATCAAATGGAGAATAGACGTCAATCTTTCTGATAGAATTTTTACGGTCGACCCCGATAGTGTAAAAGCACCAGGATGCCTACCTTTAGATGTTTCAGATTGGTATCTCTACACAGAAACAACAGGAACTTTCATTGGAGAAGGATCCATGCAAGGTGCGGTGGCAAACATGTATCGTCGCGGACCAGCTTTCCAGCTTGGAACTGCTGCTAACGAAACAGAAAAAAACAGCAGATTTAACGGCTGTGGATGGCACCACATTGAATTTACAAGTCAACCTAACAACGGGATGATTCTTGAAAATACAGTGGGAGATTTAAATTTAAATCTGACAGGCTCACCAATCACAGAACAAGAAAATTGTACCGGTGAAATTGCTTACTTTAAAATTACCAACGATGCTACCAGTATTACTTTACAAGATGGAGGTAGTTATTCTATCGGTGATTTACCAGCCAATTCTACTATAGAAGCAGTAGCAACTGGATCACACGAAAGTATTGGATTTAATGTAAACGGAGCAGAAAACGAAGAAAATACTGTTCCTTACGATCATTATTGGACACCCGCAGTTGGTACTTATACCATCTCGGCTAGCTTATTTAATGAAGACAATTGTTCTGGTATCAAATGTGATGAAAAAACCATTACCATCACTATTACTAATAACATACTACCACCTACAAATGTATGTGTAAAGTATAAAGTTTCTGATTCTACGCCAGAATGTGGCGCTTTCCCAAATGAAGCTGGCGTCTTTTTTAGAAGAACCTGTCCTTCTCCAACTTTCGAAGTTTGGAAAGCAGGAGACGACTTAATCTTACAAGAAAGAGGTGATGGTACTGCTGCACTTACCGGTTCGGTATATAACGGAACCACAATAGGAATTGTAAATATTGAATACTCGGGATATAGTTCAACCGGAACTCACTGGAATAATGAATGTTACCAAAATCAAATGACTGAAGATTATTTCTACAATCATTTTGAGGGTAGTATTACAATTGAGGGAGTTGAATATTCTTTAATTGAAAAAGGAGCTAGTCATATTTTCGGACCAGGAGCCAATAACGAAAGTACAGGTGAATTTGGTTTTGGAGGATGGCTAGATGGTACTTGGGGAAATTGTGTAGAATCCTTTGGTAAACTAACTCAAATTCTACCAGGCAGTACTTGTGATGATGGAAATGATGACACCGTCACTGATGTAATTCAGGCAGATGGCTGTACTTGTGCAGGTACAATAATAGAGGAAAATGTATGTGTACAGCGATCAGCACAACTTTATGACCGTTGTGGTGATGAAGGATTAATCAACAGATGGGGACTTGGACTAGTTGACATTGACTGGAGATTCCCAGTAGACTATATGACCCTTTTAGAATATACAGATGGTACTGCAAAATTAATCGGTCACTGTACCAACAAACTGGATAGTGGTATTCAATTCGATGTAGAAATTAATTTTACTGGAAGAACCTTCACTGCTCCTGCTGATGGAGCTTATCCAGGTTGTGTTACCACTGATGAGAGTTCTTTTTATTATTATGAAGACTTTACAGGTACATTTACAGGTACCAATGATATGGAAGGAGCCGTAATTGCGGTTAGCGAATTTGGAGGAAACTTTCAATTAGGTTTTGGTGCTAATCACATAGCTAACACAACCGATTTTGGAGGTAGTTCTTGGTTTCAAGGAGAAGTAGTTTCTCAACCTAATAATACCGCTTATAATTTAGAAATAACCGTTGGTGAACACCTCGGTGATATTCACTTTATTTCAGGTGGAGATATACCTAGTTGTTTAAACGGTCCTTGCACCTCACTAGGTGGTGATGCAGATAATGACGGGGTCTGTGCAGAAGAAGATTGTGATGACAATAATGCTAATTTACCAGCAACACCCGGAACCGCTTGTAATGACAATAATAGTAACACCATCACTGATGTGATTCAGGCGGATGGCTGTACTTGTGAAGGAATTGATGCCACTGCTACAATTGGAAACTTTGTATGGGCAGATACCAATAATAATGGTGTTCAAGATTCTGGAGAACCTGGCATTTCTGGTGTAGTCGTTATGCTACTTGATGGAAATGGTAATATGGTTAGCCAAACTACTACTGATCAAAATGGGCAATATATCTTCGACGGACTCACTGCCGGAACTTATAAGGTTAAATTCCCAACTTCAACAAACACTAACGGTTCGGACTATATCTTAACCACACCAAACAACGGAGATGAAACAAAAGACAGCGATGCCCAACCAATGCCTGGTACAAATGATGCCATGACTGAAATTATTACCTTAAACGTTGGTGATAATTATAAAGATTTAGATGCTGGATATATCCTAGGATGTAGCAACGTAAACTTTGATTTTTCTGCTACTTCTGTAAGTGATGTAACTTGTAATAATAGTAATGATGGACAAATTGACTTATCACTAACAGGTGGAACTGCTCCATATTCCTATAACTGGAGTAACGGTGCAACGACTCAAGACTTAACTAATTTAGCTCCTGGAAACTACCTTGTTACCGTAACAGATAACAATGGTTGTGAAGGTACTTATAGTGCAAGTATTTCTGAACCAACAACAATCAATGCTTCTACCAATGCTACTAACGTAGCTTGTAGTGGTGGTGATAACGGTGCAGTACAAATTTCTGTAGACGGTGGTACCGCTCCTTATTCTTATAACTGGAGCAACGGTGCAACTACACAAAACATCAACAGCTTAACGGCAGGTGATTACTCCGTAACTATCACGGATGCTAACAACTGTTCTACAACTGCTGATGCTTCGGTAGATCAAGCAGGTGACTTACTTGTAACTGTCGATCAAGCAACTAATGTTTCTTGTAATGGTGACAATGATGGTGCTATCAGCATCTCTGTTTCTGGTGGTACCGCTCCTTACTCTTTTAACTGGAGTAACGGTGCAACTACTGAAGATTTAACTGGATTAACCGCTGGTGATTATACGGGTAATATTACGGACGCAAACGGTTGTTCAATCGCTGCTACTGTAACGATTACGGAACCAGCTGTATTAAGTGGATTATTAAACATTGATAATATTACTTGTAGTGGGAACAATACTGGACAAATTGAACTTTCTGTTTCAGGAGGATCAGCACCTTATACCTACAACTGGAGTAACGGGGAAACAACTCGTAATCTTACTAACCAAGGAGCAGGTGTTTACAGTGTAATTATTACTGATGCAAAAGATTGTGTTACGGAACTTTCTGGAGAAATACTAGAAACAGCAGAATTAGAAATTGAGACACAAAGAGTTGAAAATGTAACTTGTGCAGGCGATGCAGATGGATTAATTGACATCACGATTGTTGGTGGAACTAGTCCTTATAGTTTCAACTGGAGCAATGGTGCTAATAGTGAAGACATCTCTAACCTAAGTGCTGGTAACTACCAAGTAACGATTACAGATGCGAATGGCTGTCAAGGATTTTATGAAAATGTAATTTCAGAACCAGCTCCGCTCGAATGTAAGGCTACTATTCTTTCAAACCTAACTACTCGTGGAGGATCAGATGCTAGCTTATCAGCTTCTGCTTTAGGTGGATCTTCACCTTATAGTTACTTGTGGAATACACAGCAAACGACAGCTGAGATCAGTAACCTAAGCGCCGGTACTTATCAAGTAACGATTACAGATAACAACGGATGTCAATGTGAAACCATCATTGAAATTAATAATCCTGCAAAAGTCGGTGACTATGTTTGGGAAGACTTAAATGGAGATGGGATTCAGAATAACAACGAACCAGGTATTCCAAATGTAGAAGTTACATTAACAGGAACTGATGTGAATGGTGACAATGTTACACTTACTACTTCAACCGACACGAACGGTCAATATGACTTTGACGGTCTGTTGCCAGGTACTTATAAGATTAGCGTTGAAACACCAACAGGTTTTGCTTCTACACCTGCTAACGTTGGAAATGACGAATTAGATAGCGATGTACAAAATGGCATGACACCTGAATTCACCATTGAATATGGTGACGAAGACTTGAGTTTTGACGCAGGATTTTATAATCCAGTTAACATTGGAAACTTCGTATGGTTTGATGCAGACAACAATGGTATTCAAGATGTCAACGAAGTCGGTGTAAACGGTGTGATTGTTAGTTTATTTGATTTAGGTCCAGATGAGACTTTTGGAACCGGAGATGATATTTTAGTAGAAACACAAACTACACAATCAGCCAATGGCGCTGACGGCAACTACCAGTTTACTGGTGTAGCCCCAGGGAAATATGTTGTTAAATTTGAATTAACTGATTTATCAGATGAATATGAATTTACTGCAACAGGAACTAGTGGAGATAACGTAGATAGTAATGCAGATCCAGTAACAGGATTGACTGAAACTATCATGGTTATGTCTGGCCAAGCAGATGACAATAGTATTGATGCTGGTTTAGTTTTAGCTTGTGATGTAACAGCAGCCTTTACTACTCAGCAGCAATTCTGTGAAGATGAGTTAGCACAGTTTACAGCAGAAGATTCAGGCATAGGAGCTACCTACGAATGGGTATTCTTCAACGGTCCAAGTAACGCTTCTACTTTTATTGGAACTAGAAGTGGTCACGATGTACCATTCCGATTTACATCACCAGGTGATAAATTCGTTAAACTAGTAGTTACATTACCAAATGGATGTCAAGCATTCGAGGAACGAGTAATCAGTGTCGGAGGTAATATTACTAACGGAGGAACAATTGGTTCAGATGAAGAAAATTGTGGAGCATTTGATCCTACAATTATCACTAATCTAACCAGTCCTACAGGTGGAAATGGCAACTTTGAATTCCTTTGGATGCGAAGTTACCAATCTACCCCACCTACTAGTATTCAAGATCCAGCTTGGGAAGTAATTCCTAATGCGAATGGATTGGATTATGATCCAGGAATGATTGAGGAAACTACCTACTATATCCGTTGTAGTCGTATGGAATACTGTACAAACTTTATTGGAGAGTCGAATGTAGTATCCAAGTCAATTAATGGAAACCTTGTTTCAGAATTTACTACTGATGACTTTATTTGTTGGAAAAGACCAATCGAATTTATTGCCGATTTGCAAGAATCTGATGCTACTTACCAATGGTTAATTTTCAGAGGAGTAGATCAAACAGGTACTTATCTAGGAGCTAGAGAAGGAGGTTCGATGGAATTCAACTTCAGTGAGTCAGGTGCACATTATGTGCAGTTGCAGGTAAGTTTACCAAACGGTTGTACTGGAACATACGGAGAAGAAATCTTTGTAGACGGTTACTCAAGAATTTGTGGAGACAGTATTGCCTTAATGGTAGTTACCGCTCTAAACTTTGATGCACAACCTAAAGATGACGGAACGGTATTATTGACTTGGGAAATTTCTAACGAACCAGCCAACGTTCAGTATACCGTAGAACATTCTACAGGAGAAGATGATTTTGAAGCTATCGGCAATGTGAAAGGTGATTTTTCTGAAAATTATGAATTCGTAGATGATGCTCCGATGTTTGGAATTAATTACTACCGTCTAAAGTATATTTATGCAGATGGTACAATCGACTTCTCTGACATCAAACAAGTAGTGATGCGATTTGATGACAAGCAGAAAGTCAACGTTTTCCCTAATCCAACGCAAGATATTACGCGTCTAAGATTAGCGGAACCTGACACCGAAGATATTTCAATTGAATTAATTAACGGACAGGGAATTACCCTAGAAAAAGTAATGCTTCCTGCTGGTGAAACGGATGTAGAATTCGACTTAACCATGTATGAAAGCGGTCATTACTTTATTTACATGCAGAAGAAAGGTAGAAAATCATTACTGAGTCGTGTTATGAAAATAAACGACTAAATAAGGTACTTAAATTTTTACTATATATTTATAAGGATCGCCTCATGGCGGTCCTTTTTTTTATTGAATAACAATCAAATAATAGAAAATCCATATGGTAAGGTATTTGTGTATTAATCTATCATTATCCTCTCATAAAACTCCACTCACTCTTTTACCGTCCCCTTCACCGTCCTCCCTTGACGATACCTGTGCCGTACTGAAACTCCCATGAAATCAACTTTTTTATATTCCTACGAATGAAAATTATTCTAAATGAAAAGACGTCAACCAACTGTTGGTAAAAACCAACAAAAAAGGCGAAACTTTCTTACCAATTTTTTTACTTACTACTTACTATTCAACCTCTTTTTTTTCAACTCTTCTGAGGCTTTTTCGCAGAATATCCTTTTTAATCGCACCTTAGGTGAGACAGAACACTGTAATGGTGTTACCACCTATTCCTTTTTTCTTAATTTAGATAACACAACCACCGCAGAAAAATTCTATCAAATCCAAAACGGAAGTATGGTAGAATACGATGACGGAACTGCTCGTATTACTGGTACTGCGATCAATAATGTTAACGCCACCCAAACGTGGAATTTTGACGTTACTTTAGCTGGTCGTACTTTTAATTCTCCAGCAGGAAGTCCAAAAGATCATAACTGCCAACCTACGGTAACCGATGATTGGTACTATTACACAAGTATTACTGGTTCCTTCATTGGAGGTGGTGATTTTACTGGTGCAGAGATTAGTGTTGATCGTAGAGGACCGGCCTTTCAAATGGGAACGGGTGCTAACGTCAACGAAGTCAATACTAAATTTGACGGATGTGGATGGCACTTTCTAAACTTTGTTAGTCAACCTGACAATGGACCAACACTAGATGGTTTAGATGGAGATTTCAATTTTTCTGTCTCTGGTGCTCCAATGACGGAAGATCAAAGTTGTGGAGGATCTATTTCAAACTTCACCTTGACCAACGGAACAGAAGATCTGATCTTAGCAAATGGTGGAGTTTATACAGTTAGTGAATTGCCTGAAGGAGCAGAATTACTAGCAGAAGTAAACGGACCACATGGTAGTTTAAAATTTGATGTGAGTGGAACATTAAATAGTCAGAACCAATTACCATATAGTTTTAGCTGGAATCCAACACCAGGTAGTTATACTATCTACGCCCAGTTATTTTCAGAAAATGATTTACAAGGTACGAGTTGTGATGATGAAATCATCACCATTACTATTATTCCTGATCCGGTTACACCACCAGCAATGGTTGTGGCGCTTGGTCAAGATGCCTCTTTTTGTGAAGGTGATACTATTACCCTTTCACCAAACGTAGGCAATCAATCTGATTGTGAATTATTTTGTGCTGCTACTGGAAGTGATTTGATCGCTCATTATGACATGAACGATTGTGCAGCTTTTACAAACGATAATTCAACTTATATATACACAGAATTTGATGCAGCAATTAACACTTTAAATTGTGCTCAGATTTCTACTAGTAAAATATATAGATTTCAAGGAAAACATTCTTGTACAGATGATAATGCTACACAAAACGCTGGTGATGCAGTATGTGTTGGAATGCCAGATATTAATAGTTTTGAAGCAAATCACCGAGAATCAGTTCGTTTTGACGTAACGGTAGATCCTACCACTGGTCATGCGGGTTTAACTGGTCTAAGTTTCCGTGAATTAGCTCCAACAGATTATTTATGGTCTGCAGAAGGTTTGCAAAACAATACTGGTTTAAATAACTATCCAACCAAATTTGGGATCAGAGTATTAAAAGCTGGAGTGGAAGTTTTCCGTTCAGAAGATATTCCTACTTCTCAAAATTGGGAAACACAGTCTTTCGATTTTGCAGGAAATAATGACTTTACTGTTTCAGATGTGACCACTTTTACGGTTGAACTACTTGCATACGACTTAGTAGGTAATGGCTCGGCTGTTTCAGCTTGGGACATTGATGATTTAAAAGTATTTGGAGGCTGTTGTACACCTAATATCGTTAACGACCTTAGCTACGCTTGGTCAAATGGTGCTACAGGAGAAAGCATTCAAGTTACTACTGCAGGAACTTACCAGGTAACAGTAACTGACTGTGCTGGTCTTACTGCTGAAGATGAAATAGTTATAACGACTACTACTATTAATGCAACTTTAGACGCAACAAACGTAAGCTGCCAAAATGGTACTGACGGGACAATCACTACAACTATCAGTGAAGGTCAAGCACCTTTTACTTTCCTTTGGAATAACGGAGAGACTACTGAAAACTTAACAGCAGTATCAGCTGGAAATTATATAGTTACCATTACTGACGCAAATGGTTGCGAACATACTGACAATATTGAAATTACTCAACCAGATCAATTGATCGTGACAGAATCAACTTCTAATGTAAGTTGTAATGGTGATCAAACTGGTTCAATTGACCTTACCGTTACCGGAGGAACACTACCCTACGTATTTAACTGGAGCAACGGCGCTACGACTGAAGATCTAAATGGACTTTCAGCAGGTAGTTATGATGTAAATGTTATGGATGCGAATGGTTGTCAAGTATCATTAAGTTATACAGTAACGGAACCAACGGCATTAGTTGTTACTGGAACCGCTTCTCCAACATTATGTGCTGGAGATAATACAGGTAGCCTATCTGTTTCAGTTAGTGGAGGTACTCCTGGTTACACTTATAGCTGGAGTACCGGTTCAACGGATGAAACGCTAAGTGCATTAACTGCAGGTACCTATTCTGTGACTGTTTCTGATATGAATAATTGTCAAGAAAGTATTGCACTCACCGTTGAGGATGCAACTGCATTATCAGCTACGATTAGTACTACTGAAGAAATTGCTTGTGCGAATGGAGCCAATGCAAGTCTAGAAGCAACTGCTGCTGGAGGAACAGGAAATTATTCTTACCTATGGAGTAATAATGAAACAACTGCTACCATCACAGGATTAGCTGCTGGCACTTATACTGTTACAATTACTGATGATAATAATTGTAGTCTAATAGAATCTGTAACATTATCTGGTCCTGAAGCAATTAATGTGAATATAGATTTAGTAGAAAATCTAAGTTGTAATGGAGATCAAAGTGGTCGTGTAGAAATTACAACTACAGGTGGTACTCAACCTTATATTTTTACTTGGAGTAATGGTGCAACTACTAAAGACCTAACAAGTGTTGCAGCAGGAACTTATTCCTTAACCGTAACAGATAATAATGGTTGTAGTACTGAAATCAATACTACGATTACTGAACCAACTGCATTATCAATTAACGTAGGAGATGTTGTGAATGTGGATTGTGAAGGAGAAGCAACAGGTGATGTTTACCTAATCTTCCAAGGAGGTACTGCACCTTATACTTTTAATTGGAGTGATGGTTCTACTAGTCAAAATCTAATTGATGTAGTAGCTGGAACCTATTCAGCAACTATTACAGATGCTGCTGGATGTAGTACAACTGATAATTTCACCATCAATGATGGTGCTACTTTTGAAGTCGTAGGCTTTGATTATTCAGCTTCTGTTAGCTGTGCAGGAAGTACAGATGGATTTGCAACTGTTATCCCAACACCAGGTCAAAACATTAATGATGTAATTTGGAGTAATGGAAGTACGAGCCAAAGCTTAGTGGGACTAGGAGCTGGAACCTACACTGTTACCATTACCAATTTTGCTGGTTGTGAAGCAATTGGTAGTATTGATATTACGGAGCCAGCTGAATTAAATACAACAGCTGTTGCTACCAATATTTTAGCTTGCTATGATAGTCAAGATGGTACTGGAGAAGTTGTGGTTTCTGGTGGAACAGCACCTTACACTTATAACTGGAGTACTGGTGCAACCGAAGCAAATGCTACTGGCCTATCTGCTGGTTCTTACAGTTATACTGTAACAGATGCCAATAATTGTCAATCAATTGGAGAACTTACATTTACTGCACCAGAAGCAGTGACTTTAGGGTTAGATGCAAAAACCGATGTTATCTGTAATGGTGGAAATGAGGGAAATATTACAATTACTGCTAATGGAGGAACCGCACCTTTCATCTACAATTGGAGCAATGGTGAACTAAGTCAAAACATTGACAACCTAACTGCAGGAACTTATACGGTGACTGCAACAGACGCCCATGGTTGTAGCAATACATTAACTGTTGTTATTGACGAACCAACTGTTTTATCTGCTACTATTGAGGTAATCAATGCCACTTGTTTTGGAGATCAAGATGGTGGATCTATGGCAACAGTTAACGGAGGTGTTGCACCTTATACTTTTAACTGGAGCAACGGAGGTGATACTGAAAACCTAACAAATTTAGGAGCTGGAAGTTACCAAGGTACGATTACTGATACGAACGGATGTACAATTGATGTGAATTTTGATATTACAGAACCAACAACAATTGACATTGCATTAGATCCAACGATGCCAACTTGTAATACTGGAAATGAAGGAAGTATTGACATCACTAGTACTGGCGGAACTGGTAATTTATCTTACCAATGGAGCAATGGTGCTACAACTGAAGATATTCAAAATCTTACTGCCGGTGTTTACGGAGTAACGGTAACGGATACAAACAATTGTAGCTCAGAAGCATCAGTAGAAATCGTTGATCCTGCAGCCTTGTCTTTATCAGCAAGTACCAACAATGTTGATTGTGCTGGGAATAGTAATGGTTTGATCAATGTTATAATGAATGGAGGAACAACACCTTACCAATATAACTGGTCTAATAATGAAACTACTGCCACTATTGAGAACCTAACTGCTGGCGCATACGAAGTTACTGTAACTGATGCCAATGGTTGTTCTACAAATGAAACATTTGAAATTACCGAACCAATCGCCTTAACCGCTACTACTAATATTACCCATGTACGGTGTAATACTGGTGATGATGGATTAATTGAAATAATTGCTACTGGTGGTAGTGCACCATATGCTTACCAGTGGAGCAATGGAAATAATATATCAATTAACGAAGACGTGGTTGCGGGAAGCTATAGTATTACTGTAACCGATGCTAATCAGTGTAGCTTTACGACAACTGCAATAGTAAACGAGCCAACCGCTTTGAATGCATTTTTATTTTATAGTACAGATGTAGATTGTTTTGAAGGAAACAACGGAGCAATTGATGCTGGAGCGACCGGTGGTGTTGCACCTTACACCTACCAGTGGAGTAATGGTGAAACTACTAGTGCCATTGATAATTTGGTCGCAGGAGATTACGCAGTTACCGTAACTGATGCTAACAATTGTTTAATGACATTATCTACTACGATAGGCCAACCTGAAGACATTGATATTAACGTTTTCAGTATTAGAAGTCCAAAATGTTTTGGTGGAATGGATGGATCTGCTCGTGTTTTTGTATCTGGCGGAAATGGACCTTATGTAGTAAACTGGGATAACGGACAGTCCGGTAATTCAGTTGTAAGTTTAGAAGCTGGTACACATACGCTGACTGTTACAGATGCCAGTGGTTGTGTTAAAGAAGGAAGCTATGAGGTAACAGAAACACCATTACTAGAAACCGAAGGTACTGTAACCAATACCACTTGCCATGATTCTAACGACGCAAGTATTTCACTTTCTCCATTTGGAGGAACAGCACCTTATACTGCTAGCTGGAGTAACGGACTTTTCGGTTTAACTATTGGGAATTTATCAATGGGTAATTACACTGCCACAGTAACGGATGCGAATGGTTGTACTACAACGGAGACATACAATGTTATTTCTCCATTACCGACATCAACTAATCCATTTATAATTAGTGAGACTTGTTCACGTTTAGGTGCTATTAACCTACAGATTTCTGGAGGAACTGCTCCGTACACCTACCTATGGAATAATGGTGAAACGACACTTTCTATCGCAGACCTTACGGCGGAGGTATATTCTCTTACTGTAACAGATGCCAACAATTGTGTATCTGAGTTCAACTATAATGTTCCAGGTTACCAAGAATTAAATCTTGGAAACGTTAATACTATCCCAGTTCGTTGTAATGGTGAGAGTACTGGTAGAATTACGATCAATGCAAATGGTGGATTTCCTCCGTACTCTTATACTTGGAGCAACGGAACAATTGATGCCAATCTTACGAATGTAAGTGCAGGTACTTATACCTTAACTCTAACGGATGTAGGAGGTTGTGAATTAGTAGAAAGTTTTGAAGTAGGACAGTCAGATGCAATTATTGCCGACCTTACCATTGTAGCACCTGTAAGTGCACCTGGTTTGAGTGATGCTGTGATAGAGGCAACTGTTACTGGAGGATTCCCAGGGTATACTTACCTATGGAATACTGGAGCTACTACTGCTACTTTAGAGAATGTACCAGCTGGAAATTACACATTAACAGTAAACGATCAATTCGATTGTGAAGCATCATTCACAGTAACTGTAGCAGAAGGTGTTGATTGTCGTGATATCGCTGCGGTGATGACTTTAGACAGAAGTTTCTGCCAAGGGTTTGAGTCTTCTTTTACTGCTGAAGACATGGGAGTCACTGCTACCTATGACTGGGCATTTTTCAATGGACCAGACAACAATAGTCCTTTTGCTGGAACGGCTACCGGATTACAAGTTGACTTTACTTTTGAAGAAGCTGGAGAGAAAAGTGCCTATTTAACGGTAAGTACTACGAATGGATGTAGCTCCACGATTGCAGAAGTATTGAATGTTTCTGAGAATTTACTGGATGGAGGAATTATTGGTGAAGACGAAAGCAGTTGTGCACCATTTATGAGTCAGGCTATTCTAAATATTGAATTACCTGGAACTGGAACTGGAGCATACGATTATGTATGGATGTATAGTTATGTAAACATTGCTCCTACGGGCATTGACGATCGTAATTGGGTATTAATTCTTGATGCAACTGATGCTGATTATGCTCCAGGCGCTATTGACGTGTCTACTTATTATGTACGATTCAGCAAAGGTTCTGGTTGTAATGATTTCATTGCAAGTTCGAATATCGTTGCTAAAGAAGTTAACGATCCAGGCATCACCGCAAATTTTGAAGTAGATCAGGCAATTTGTCCAGAGACTGAAATTAACTTTTTAGCTACAGATGCAGGTCGTGACGCGACTTATAGTTGGAATTTCTTCAACGGTAACAGTCCACGTTCTAGCTACCTTGGATCTCAAAGCGGTCAACTAGTTAATTTTACATTTAACAACTCAGGGGAGATTTTTGTCCAGTTGTTAATTGAGTTACCAAGTGGTTGTTTAGTACATAAGGATTCTGTACTAGTGGTAGAAGAAGCTGGTAGCAGTGCTTGTCAGCCTGAGCAAAATACCGTAACTATCCAAGAATTTGGTACCATGATCGACAGATCGGAAAACACCGTAACCTTCTGGACAATTGCCGATGAGATGGCGGATGTACAGTACGAGATTGAAAGATCTTCTGATGGAGGAAATAACTTTAGTATTATCGGAGCAGTGAGTACTGATCTTTCTGGTAGCTATCTTTATACAGATCCTACTCCACTCTCAGGAACGAGCCACTACCGATTAAAAGTAATTCACCC
Organism: uncultured Saprospiraceae bacterium; assembly: GCA_937995675.1. Taxonomy (GTDB): domain Bacteria; phylum Bacteroidota; class Bacteroidia; order Chitinophagales; family Saprospiraceae; genus JALZUU01. The sequence continues at coordinate 13,258 of CALKJE010000104.1, read as the reverse complement.
AACGGGAGAGTTATTATTCTCGGATATCGTAACACACCAAATTGAAGGAGAGGTTGAAGGGTATACCTACCCTAACCCGGCTTCTAGTTCAACTTTCTTGAGATTGAATGAACCATTGGTGTCTGATACACAAATGGAGTTAACTGATAACATGGGTAATATAATTGAGGTCAAAATCGTATCTGCAGGTACTTCAGAAATTTTCTGGGACTTAAGCAGACTAGCGGATGGTCAATATTATATTTACTCCAATGATCGAGGACGAAGAACGTTAATTTCTGACGTATTGAAATTCAGCCGATAATTGGGTCTAATCCTATGGAATAAACAACCTTTTAAATAATTTGAAGAGATCGTCCTTATGGACGGTCTCTTTTTTTTGTCATAGAAGTTGTTTAAAAACAACGATTTTGAACTCCTTTTTGGAGAAAACTATCTTAAAGTAATGCTAAACTGGATTTTAAGAAAAGAATAACTTAAATTGTTAATTCATCTTAAAATGTCCCTATCCACACATAACCTACCTTTAAAGAGGCTCAAATTTTGCTATACATATATTTTTTTACTTAAAGTATTTGCCAAAAAGGTTACCTTTTCCAAATACGTTTCGTCTAAAGATTGACCCCTCCATATTTTCCGTTATTTTGAACCATAACCATAGTAAGTGTATACATAACCAAGTAGACTTTAGTATGATGTTGTTTAAAATTTATCCCTATGAACAAAAAACAGATATTCCTCACCTTGATAGTACTTTTTGCTATTGATTCTGTGGCTTTAAGTCAGGTAAAGAAGCAATACCGCGATAATGTACATACATCAACTACCGTTGTAATTAAGGAAGACGGTGCCAATGATTTTGACATTCTAAATAGTCAATTTAATCTAGACGATTATAAAGTCAATGAGCAAATAAAGATTACTACGGATCAACCATTGGCTCCAAAATCCGTAAGCTCAGATAATGTATCTGGTGGTCAATCCATACCGCCAACTGCTCCAGATTTAACTAGTGCAACGGTTTCTGCTACCCCTACCTATGAGCGACCAAAAACGAAAATGAAACGTTGGTCTGTTCGCCCGAAAAAAGAAAATACGGCTACCGCAGAGATTTTAGAACAAAGTACTACTGAAGAAGATAGCGTAATTGAAGAACCTATTACTTTAGTTGAAAAGCCTTCTAGAAGAAATACGGCTAATCGGGTGAAAAAATCCACCAGTAAAAAGTATCGAAAAAAGTCAAAAAAAGTTAAAAAGAAAAAGCGGAGTAGAAGATTAAAAAACCGTAAACACAAAATAAAACGAAATCGGAAGTTAGGCTGTTATAAGTTTTAAATAAATAATTTCTCTTCGTAATTTTCTAGCATAAATATTGCTTTTAAAATAATATTTCTTTAACTTATGAATATACTTATCCCTCCTCTTATCTACGTCAATAACATTATAATTCACTAATATATGAAGCAGCTAAACCTAAAACTATTGTATCGTTACGCACGCGTAAAATGGAATACTAATTCTACCGGAACGAAAAAGATAAATCGGTCTTTTCAAGAAGACGATACTACGATCTCTGAATTTGATCATAATCCATTACACGGAATTGATAAAAGATTTCGAGACCAAAGTTCTTTCTAAAGATCCATTTCTTACCCCTAATTTTCCTTTTTGAGTTGAACTATTCTTTTATTTCCTATCTATTCTGCGCCGTTCTACTATCGTCTATCTTTCACTAGGTAGACCCTATAAGTTAATATTCTAAAGTCTGTTTTTCTAATCTAGAACTCACTCCAAAGTGATTCCCTCACTTCAATCCTGAAAATCTGCTATTCTTAAAATTCAATCCGCATTAAGAATCCCTTTGAATATCCTTTTGCAATAACTATCTTTACAAGTATTATTGAATATTCAAAATTATAAAATATGCGTTGGCAAGATAAAGAAAGAAGTAAAAACGTGGAAGATCGCCGTGGTTCTGGTGGTGCTCGAGTAGGTGCTGGTATTGGAATTGGAACAATCATCCTATTAATTCTAGCCTTTTTCCTAGGAGGTGATCCGGGACAAATCCTCAATCAAGTACAGCAACAACAAGCTCCTAGTCAGCAAAGAGCAGAAATACCAGGACAAGATGATGAATTATCACAGTTTGTTTCAGTAGTTCTTCGTCAGACTGAGTTGGTCTGGGATAAACTATTTAGAGAACAACTAGGTAAGCAGTATCAAGCACCAAAATTGGTTCTATTCAGTGGTCAAGTATCTTCTGCTTGTGGAAATGCCAGTGCTGCTACCGGACCTTTTTACTGCCCAGGTGATTATAAACTTTATATTGATTTATCATTTTACGATCAGTTGCGTACGCGCTTCAATGCACCGGGTGACTTTGCGATGGCTTACATTGTTGGACATGAAGTTGGGCACCATGTACAAAATTTACTAGGGATTACTAGAGAAGTACAAGGACGTAGAAGAACGCTACCTAAAACGGAGTATAATAAACTTTCCGTCAAATTAGAATTACAAGCAGATTTTCTAGCAGGCGTTTGGGCACACCATATGTACCAAATGGATCAGAATATTTTGGAACGCGGAGATATTGAGGAGGCGATGGCTGCTGCTGCTGCGGTGGGAGATGACCGAATTCAAAAACAAGCAAGAGGCTATGTTGTTCCTGACTCTTTTACACATGGAACTTCTGAGCAGCGTGTTCGATGGTTTCGAAAAGGACTTGAATCTGGTGATTTAAGAAAAGGTGATACTTTCGATGCGATGAATTTATAGAAAGATAGCTCAATCATCACCAAAGCGGATACTACTCTAAGGAATAGTATCCGCTTTTTTTTGTTTAGAGATTAAAAATCACTTTCTTGTAGAATAAGTAGATGTACAAAATATTTAACAACATTAACAAACAGACTATATTTTTAATAATGATAAATTCAAGATTGATATTCTTCTTCTCATTTATACTTTGTTTTTTGATTTTATCAGAAATAGAAGCCCAGCAAACTATCTCGGGTACTATTATTACCACGGAAGAAATCCCTGTCGAATATGCCAATATATTGTTGTATTCGGCTAGTGATTCTAGTTTTCAAAAAGGAACCATTAGTAATGCGGAAGGTATTTTTACTATAAAAATTTTGCATCCAGGTGATTATTACTTACAGGTTTCTGCACTCACCTTTTTACCTTATCAAAGTTTGGTTTTTCAAGTAACTGAAACTAGTCAAAATTTTCCTGCTACGAAAATTCGACTTACAACGCTTACTACCCAATTGCAAACGGTGGAAGTAACGGCCCAAAAACAACTCTACGAACAAAAGTTGGATCACCTACGAGTAAATGTAGCAGACAACCTTGTCGTCAACAACGGAAGTGCGTTGACTGTTTTGAGTTCTGCTCCTGGGGTTGAGATAGAAGAGATACAAGAAGTCATCAGTTTAAATGGAAATAATAATGTTAAAATTGCTATTAATGGTAAAATTCGTCCTGTTCCATTCTCAGTTGTTTTAGAATTATTGCGAAGCATTAATAGTGATAATATTCAAAACATTGAAATATTCGCACTCGCTCCAGCACGGTTTGATGCGGAAGGAACCGGTGGTGTAATTAATATCAACTTAAAAAGGAATCCTAAAGATGGAATTAATGGTTCCTATGGTATTGGATTTTCTTATGGGCAACGGCCTAAATCTAATTTGTCTGCGAATTTAAATTTTAATAAAAATCGATTCAATCTCTACACTTCTTATTCTCTTCAACGATTATTGAATACTAGAACTATAAGTTATGATCGAAATTTTGAAGCAGATGCAGATAAAATAAACATATTAAATACCAATTTTAATGAAAGAGATTGGTGGCTAAATAATCTTTCTGTTGGAGCGGATTTTCGAATTTCTGAAAAATCTAGAATCGGAATGGTGGTACAAGGCTACCATCGATTTACCATTCATAATGCTCAAAATACGAGTCGAGAAACTTTTAATAATATTCAAACAGAAGAATTTTCACTTAAAATAAAGGAACGAAATATCTGGCAACATGGAGCTATTAATTTAAATTTCCAGCAAAAAATATCGGATAATTCTACCTTGAACTTTGATATAGATTATTTAAAATATAGTAATGATAATCCCTCAAATTATTTAACCAATAAAATCAATCCTGATGGTACTCAAGAAATGGAGCCAACTATCTTTATTGAAAAGGATTTACCAATTGATATTTTTGTAGCTCAGGTAACACAAGATTTTAAAGTAGGAAAAAAGGGTCGTTTAGAAACTGGAATCAAAGGAACCCATTCAAATTTCTTTAACAATACGGAGGTAAGTAGAGAAATTTCGGGTATTCAAATTATTGATGGTGACCTTAGCCAAATCTATGAACAAAAAGAATCTATTTATGCTGCGTATGCATCCTTACGTCTACCGTTAAGTTCGGCCTTAGATGGTAAATTTGGATTGAGATATGAGTATACTAATTTAGATTTTCAAACACAGAACCAGCCAGAGCGTACTACCAATTACGACAATCTATTTCCTTCTGCTTATTTAAGTTATCAATTGACGACAAAGCAAAAATTATCCGTTTCTTATAATCGTAGAATTAGTCGTCCTAGTTTTAATCAACTCGCTCCTTTTGTCACGTTTTTAGATCCACAAACTTTATATAGTGGAAATGAAAATCTAGTGCCTGCTATTTCTAACTTAATCAAAGCTGATTATGGTTTGGGGCGATATATTTTTACTTTGCAATACACGACCGTCCGTGATGATATTTTTCAGTACCAACCTATTTTCAATGGTATAGACGAAGTACAAACTTTTACTAGTTTAAATATTCCACAAGTAGAAAATTATTCTTTGCAAATCTCTTTACCTTTTGAAGTTGGTAGCAATTGGAGTATGCAATATCGACTTTCCGGATTTTATGAAAAGATAAAATTTGCCGAAGATACTTCTCCTCTCAGCACCAACGGATTCACCTTTTTTTCAACACAAAGAATAAAAATAAATCAAGGATTAAATCTAGAGATTTCTGGAAACTATAAAACACCTAGTTTTTATGGGATTTTAAAAGTACGATCTCGTGGTAGTCTTAATTTTGGATTACAAAAAGTTTTTAAGGGACGTGGCGGTAGTATTCGTTTTTCGGTGAGAGATATTCTAAAGACCAATAACTGGGAATCAGACACGTTTATTCCTAGTTTGAATCTAGCTCAGACTAGTGTCTTTGACATTGAGAATCCAGTTTTTTCTATTTCTTATAGAAATTCTTTTGGGTCTTCCACCATTCAGAAAAGTAGGAAGTATCGAGGTGGTGCTGGATCGGAGAAGAGACGAGTACAGTAGATGTGGATGTGCGGATTTGCGGATGTGTAAATTGGTGAATTTATAGATGTGTGGATCTGCGGATTGGGAGACAGACTTTCAGTTAACGCTTTTTTTTAGTAAAAGGAGCGCTTACTGCGCCGTTGCATTCTAAGTGAAATTTAGAGATGAGGCCTGTCTAGTTCCTTGGTGGGATTGTTCCATCAAATGGTGTCATTTTGCCGCCCGCGCCTCTAATCCTAAAGGAAGCCTCGCGCGCTGACACACTTTAACAGAACAGTTCTCCTTGGTAGCTGATTTATAAGTCTTCGGTCGGATCATGACCATCATCGGCTATTTCTTGCACTTCCTCATCTTCTAGCGAGATATCATCATGTTTTTCTTCGTATTCCTCTTTAACACTATCCCGTAGAACTCCGTCATTATCATAATCGTCATCATCTTCGATAATGTCTTGTGCTTCTGCGCGAGTCATCCGTACGAGATAATATTTTTCTTCCGTTTCAAAAGGCAATGCAGTCACAAAATTACCTACTGCATTTTTGAAGGTAATCAGATTTTTTTTGAATCCATAAGGATAATTCAACTTAATCTGTTCGATGATGTACTCATCTAATTTATCGTAGTCTTTGACAATTCTTGGTTTGCTCATTTCATCATTCGTTTTAAGGTTTATAAAAAAAAACAAATAGATAAATATGTGGTAAAATAAATACTAAATTTTGAAAAAAGCTATAAAAAAATAAATATTTTTTCAACTATTTTTTATCTCACTTTTAGAGTTATCGCTACTCTTCTTCCGTAGCTGGCATCGCTGGTAGGATCTTCTCCTCGTGGGATAATAATCAAGCGATTAGGAGCAATTCCATATTGTACTAAAAAATTCTGAACGGAGGTAGCTCTTTTACCTGACAAAATAAGATTCGCATCTGCATTTCCACTGGGATCAGTAAATCCTTCTAGTTCACCATAGACCTCTGGATATTGATTCATTAGTTGTGCTACTGACTGAATAGTCTGCATAGAAGGAGCGTCTAATTTAGCGGCGCCCAATTGAAAAAACACCAATTGTCTTTCTCGACCAGCGATAGCCGTACGAGCCGTTGGTGCTGGTGGTACCACCGTGTTAGTGATGATGGTCGGTGGTGCTGGTGTTGGTGCTGGTGTTGGCGTATTGGATAGTTCTGCTAACTGTTTACGAGTAGCTGCCAATTCTGCTTTTAATTGATTGATTAAATCAGATTCGTTGGCATTAGCATTGTTGTTTACCGAATTACTTAATTTAGCAATTTCTGTTTTGATCGCTAATAACTCTGCTTTAGAAGCTGTGTTGTTTTGATTGTTTTGTTGTTCTAACAACTTACGCATTTCCGCCATACTTTTATTCAAGTTTGTCACCTCTGCTTTTAAAGCGTTGACTTCTTCTTGGTTTGCCCTGTTGGATGGCGTTGGAATAATCGTCGGTGGTGGTGCAACAGGTTTTATGTTGATCGCAGCTTCTTGTTGTTGATTAATACTTTCTTTCAGACCTCTGATTTCTGCTTCTAGCTTCTGTCGCTCCTGGGTGTTTTCTTTCATATTTCTAGACTGAATTTCATAAAGCCAAAGTTGTCTTTTGTATTCTTCTAATTCAGATCGATCTTGATTTTTTTGCTGCGTGCTGGTTAAATATCTACGCATAGATTCCATTTCTCGTCGCATTCCGTCGATTTCGGCTTGCGAGCTGTTCGTTCTTGTTCCTGGATCTCTAGTTTCACGAATTTGCTTTTCGATTTCTTCCATTGCTAGCTGAAAATCAGCGCGCCACCGTTCACTCAATTCATTATTATTTCTTGTCTGACTGGCCCGCAAGCTATCCAGCTCTGCCTGAACCGTTGCAAGTTGTTGATTTACGCTGGCTTCGTTTTGAGATTGTCCCGTTCTCTGTTCTTCTCTGAGTTTGGCAAGATTAGAAGACAACTGGCTTACTTGCCAATAGAGAGAATCGGTACGAGGGTCGGAAGAGATAATCAACCGACGATCCGCTTCAATTTCCTTTTTTGGTGAAGGGACTGGCACTGGAGCATCTTCGATGAATTGCAGTTCTGTTGTATCAATAATCGTATTTTCAATGGTCAAAGGAGGTTGTTCAATTACCGGATTAGAAATGGCGATTCGATCCACCTCCGTTAATGAATCTGCTGCGGTGGTTGACAAGTCTATCGTTCCACCATTATTGGCTTGTGGAAAGTCTAGAACTTCTATATTTTTTTCAACAATGAAAGTAGTCGTATCTGACAATTGTGATTTCAACAAAAACGTATTATAGCTTTCCCAATCTTCGCCATCCATTGGTTCCCATTTATTATTATTTTCATTAAATAATATGTTTCCAATCCGAGTAAGCGTGTCCACTCTATCTGCCAAATTTGCATCAATTTCTAATTTTTCTGTATAAAAAATTGAATCCATGGGAGTCACTACCCGGTAAAGAGTATCAATTCCTTCTGGCAGTTCATATTGTACCAGTGAGCTGTCAAGATCCATCTGACTGGTCCACTGCAACGTATCATCATTAGACATATCAATTTCCGGAATTTCCAAGTCTTCAATATCATCGGTATCATCCTCAAAAGAAGTTACAAAAAGGCTATCCATGTCAATGATCGGAATGACACTTATCGGTTGATAAGTTGTATCGGCACTGCTTGGCAAGCGATTTGTTTTTTGAAATTTATCTGTATCATAGAGGTCACCAATTAGAATAGCTGGTGCTTCAAACGGTTCAGATATTTTACCAAAATTATAATGCAAACTAATGGTCGTCAGATGCACTCGGTCTTTTTTATTATCTATATTTCCGCGATTAAGAGATTCTCTTAATGCAGGATTTGCAGCGTAAGCTTGTTCTGGAGAATCATAATCAATTAAAAAATCACCTCGAACATCATCCAAATAATCTGTGTTAGTCAATCTATATAATGATTCAATATTTAGACTCATACGTTTCCATAATCTAAACTTTAGGCCTACACCAACAGTCGCGTGGAGCAACCTATTTTTATAATTTACCCCTTCCGTGTTTAAAGTTCCTAAGTCCGTTTCGAAATTACCATCTTGTTGAATGATGTTTCCTAAATCGTTTTCATTCTGCGGCATATCTCGGATGGTCTGATCATTCCAATAATAATAACGACTTCCATTTTCAGTGTAGAGATCTCCGAAATTATTATAGGTAGAAAAACCACCACCAACTAAAAAATAAGGTGCTAAGAAAACTTGTTCTGGTAAAATTTTATCATTGGCCAAGGACCAGACACCGAGTAGGCTTAGATCATTAATTTCGGTACGAACATTAAGGGAACGAGAAAAATTTGGGTGATTGGTCACCAAATTATTATCCCAATCTACTCCCCGGTCATTCGCAGTAAATGTTCCTTGTGATGCCATGAGCCGTAAAGACCAACTGTTGTTGATTCTTTTTGCAATAGAAAATCCATAAGAAAGATCATCTGTATTGTCAAAAACATTTAAAATCTGATCATTAGGATCATAAAAATTTCGACTCAGGTCTCCTTGATAATTGGAAATTCCAGAGTAAATACCAATGCTCCATTTTGAATTCTGTTGCTGTGCGTTCGCAGACAACGTTCCTAAAATTATTATTGAAATAAAAAAGATAATTTGCTTTATCATTCTAATCGGATCTAGAAGGTGAATAAAAATTTTCAATCAAAAGACTATTTATCTAGTCCGATAGAAAGATTTATTTTAGCACTTAATCCAACAAATGGTCGGAAGAAAACACGGTTTTCAATTCCAGAGACGGTCCCTGTATTGGCGCTTTCTTCTTCAAGTGCAGCTGCTCCGACGTTAAAACGAATAAACTGAAATAGTTTATAATCCAATCCAAGATAGATAGGTCGTTTGACGATGGGTCCAGTAATCGTTCCTCGGTCACCTACCTCATTAAAATTCTTGGTAAATATACCGAGCGTGACGGAAGCATTACGGAAAAATTTAGGAGCAATCGTGCTAGTTGATAAAGGAAAAGCTAAACCTACATAAGGAGCGGTACCATATTCCAAGTTGTCAATATTTCCATCAATGTACACTGCACCGTATCCTACGTTAAGGGAAAAGTAGCCGTTTCTATTTTCCGTTTTTATATCCGGAATATCATATTGATTAATCAAACGAGAGATATCACTATTTAAGACAAATCGTACTTCAGCGTGGATGAGGGTTTGTAAATCTTGGATCAGCTGATCTCGGTATTTAGCAGACGCCATTGCCTGAGAACTATTGCTGGCATCGAATAAAACTTCATTTAAATTTTTATCATCAATCGCTTTGATTTGGCCTTTTACCAGATCAGAAAAACCTTCAAAAGGAATACCATTTGTTACTCTATATTCTTTTAGACCATAATTGACAATTGTATTCAGATCTTTCATCATTTCTTTACTACTCTTGGTCAATTTTATTTTTTTATTGCTACTCTGCAATGTCTGTCCGAGATAGGCATCCAAGTTATTTTTGAGTGCTCCGTAGATTTTCTCTCGATCCGTCTTTTCTACTTTTTGAAAATATTTGACACGGATATCATATTTTTTGTTAGCATTTAATTTATAATTAATTGGTAATTTAAATGAACCGCTTTGATCTCCTGCTCCACGTTCCCAATTAGCCACATAGAGCGGATCTTTGTAATCTTTATTTTTTCCTCGAAAAAATTGAAATTCAACGACATTAACATTAGCTGGAACTACTCCCGTAAACATCATATCTTCTTCCGAAGGTAAAGGCTCAAAATTATTGAAAGTGCGCATCGCTGGATCGAAAGTGACGGTAGCATATTGACCGTGAAGATTAAAACTTAGAAATGCAAAAACTAGGATAAGATTTAATAATTTCATTAGAAATATTTTTGTTTTTGGACAGAATATCCTTTTATGAAGTATTTTTCAACAAAAGGGCTTTGGTCGTTTTAGACGAATAAATGTCGATAATAGGTACATTTAGACCTTACGAATTTTATTCGATAACGTTCCAAAACCTTCTATGTTCAATTCATTTTTCTGGAAAACAGGCCTACTTTCGACAAAAAGTAGGAAAGAATAAAATCATTCATATTCTGAAGAAAAGAATTGATTGTTTTGCTTTATTCCTTTACGAACTTCAAAACATAATTCTTGCTATCTATCTGATAAGCAGCTAAATAGGTCCCTTTCTGTAAAACATCAAGCTCATTAATCGTAGCAACATTTTCTATGACGGGACAATCGAAAGATTTCACTAATGAACCATTCGTATGGTAGATTTTCAAGTTGATATTTTGTATACCTTCTTCTATGATAGAAATATTTAACTCATTCTTAACAGGATTGGGATAAAGGCGAGACAAAGATTTTTCGAGATTAGGTTTGGTTGAAACGGTTGTTTCTTGATAAACTCTTACGTAGTCAATTTCCATCGCATCTTCCGTAAAGTCGGAACTGATAATCGATTCAATCGCAAAATTCATTAGGATATATTGTTCTGCATCGTATGGCCAATTATTTGAATTTTTAATAGCAGGGCTATAGATATAATGGATGATGTCATCAATTTTGAAGACCATTTTTTCTGAAGACCATTCTAAAGTATATACATGAAACTCACTAGAAGCAGTAGGAATTAAACGTCCACCTTTATTTTGGGTATCGCCATGACTAGAAGGCGTATGCATGGCACTCTGGACCAAGTTTTGATTTTTACCCCAATGTTCCATAATGTCTATTTCTCCACATGCAGGCCAGGGAGTTGTTCCAAAACCTTCCAATTCCCAATAGGCGCCATCTTCAGTAATATTTTTTCCTAGCATCCAAAGGGCTGGCCAAGTTCCAAAACCAACAGGTAGTTTAGCTCGAATTTCTACTTTCCCATATTGGAAAGCGAATTTAGAATTTAATCTGGCTGAAGTGTAATTTTTGGTAACTCCTTGATCTGTATAATTTTCTTTTTTGGCAATGATATGTAGAATTCCATTTTCAACAATAGAATTATCTGTACGGTTTGTGTAATGTTGGACTTCGCCATTATACCAGCTACCACCAGCAGGTATTTTTGTTTGGTGGAACCATTTTATATTATTAATAGGGCCATCTTCGTCAAATTCATCTGACCAAACCAATTGATCAAAAACTGGATCATTTGGCGTATTTACTTCGTAATAGAAATCATCTAAAAAAGCAATTACCTGATCATTATTGTTTTCTCCATTGATCTGAATCAATACTCGATCAAGATCTGTCCGATAGCGAGGAGCTCCGCTCTCGTTTGTAAGATTTACATAAGGATCATTAGCGAAATCAAAGGTGATCGTTTGCCATTGATCTAATGCCACTGGTTTGATAACTTCCGTTTGCGTAGTCCAAGGTTCGTTTAAGGAACCATTTTGCAATTTTAAGGAAATTTGGTTGGGTTGGTTTCCCGTTAATCCATTAGAGGGGATATAAATTTTTAATGAAAAAACAGAACTATACGTAAGATTAAATTTTTCTGATTGTTGAAAACGTATGTTCGCATATTGACCACCCGTATCATGGTAGCGAAGGACGTTACTTGAGTTATTGATGTTTTGCAGAAACGGATTCATAAAATTTGAATTAACACCACAATTATCTCCTACCCATGCAGCAATATTTCCATTCCCTTCAAAATCATCTTGAATGACTTGAGCGTAGGAAAAAAATGGAACAACAAAGATAAAAACTAGTGAAAATATCAGATTTTTTGTCAAGGAATTCATTGATGTATTTTTATAATTTTTAGTACTTATTCAAACATAATCTTTTTTTATATTCTTAACAAGAAAATAGCCTCTCCTTTAAAAAAGAAAATGCTTGTTTCTTTTCAGCTATTATCCGTTATATAAAAACAGGTTACCTCTTCAAAAAAACGTTAAGGTTTCTCAAGCCTATTAAAGCATAAAAGATTTTTTGTATATTAGATTTTATTCTAAATTAACTAGTATCTAAACGGTTTATTTTTTTAAATTTATGGAGTAAGATCTATCCGAATTTACGAATCCCCTTTTTTAACCAAGAAGTTGTTTAACAACTTCAAAACAATATAGAAATGAAAATCAAAACTTTCTTCCCTGTCTTTTCACTTGTAATTCTTTTAGGCTATTTGGCCTGTACTCCTAAAACTGCAAAAGTAGTACAAGGAACCACAGACCAATCTACGCCTACTGTAACCACAACGACTACAACGACGACCACCACGACGACTGCAGCTAATACGACCCAACCAAAAGCAAATAAGCCAATGACGACTAAGGAAAATGAAAGTTTTTCTAAGGCGTTACCAATAGATTCAGATATCAGAAGAGGTACATTGGATAATGGTTTAAGGTATTATATCAAGAAAAACACAAAACCTGAAAATCGCGCAGAACTACGTTTAGCGCTTAACGCTGGAGCGATGCAAGAAGATGACGACCAGCAAGGACTTGCTCACTTTGTAGAACATATGGCTTTTAATGGTAGTACTAATTTTAAGAAAAGTGAATTAGTTGATTATCTAGAAACCGTTGGTACGAGATTCGGTCCCGATCTAAATGCCTATACTAGTTTTGATGAAACCGTTTATATGTTGCAAGTACGAACAGATGATGCAGAATTACTAAACAAAGGTATGCTTGTTCTGGAAGATTGGGCAGGTGGAATTACTTTTGATCATGAAGAAATTGATAAAGAAAGAGGGGTGGTGATTTCCGAATGGCGCTCAAGATTGAGTCCAGACCAACGAATGCAGCAGAAATATTTTCCCGTCATGTATAAGGATTCTCGGTATGCAGAGCGATTGCCCATTGGAGACCCAGAAATCATTAAAAATGCAGATTACGAAGTCGTTAAGCGGTTTTATAATGATTGGTATAGACCTAATTTAATGGCAGT